>JAOZLQ010000087.1 GCA_029934755.1 Desulfuromusa sp.
GCAAAAATAAGATAAGCCAACAAGGTGACTACTGTCCCAAGAAGAGCTCCAAGAAAAACTTCTCTTGGGGTGTGGATTTTCATCAGCAAACGGCTCTGACTGACCAGCACAGCAAGCAACAACACCATCATTCCGATCAGAAAGCTTTCCCCAAATAAAAACGTTGAAACCGCGATTGAAAATGCGGCGGCTGCATGCCCGCTCGGCACTCCTCCATGCAAGGGGGTACCACGATTGTAGTGAGCTTTAAGCAGAACCACCAGAATCACCACGATCAGCAGGGCTCCAACCGGGATCGTCCCTTGTGGTTCTTTTCCAAAAGTCGGTTCACTGTGAAACAGTGGAAAGATATGCCCAGAAAGAACCAGGTAGCCAAGAATAACTGCGCCAACACTGGTCACCAAGACCGCCCCGGCAGCAACATCCTTCGCTCGTTTGGCCAGTTCGTGATAATCGTCGGTGACCAGATCGACAACCGTTTCAATTGCTGTATTCATCAGCTCTGCAAATATCACCAAAACTGCAGCAAGAACCAATAGAAAAAATTCAAGGGCCGAAATTTTATAAAACAGGGCCAAAAAAACGACTGCCAGAGCAGCAACAAAATGGTAGCGCACATGTCGCTCACTTTTGGCCGCCCAGAGAATCCCCTCAATCGCACAATTAAGGCTTTCCAGCCAGCTTGCAGGTTTCATAATCAATCCTATAAAAAGTTTTGGGTTATCTAAAAGATAGCAGCTGTCTGAAAAATCACAATCAAGGATGCTGTTGGGCATTGCTGATCGTCGCGAAAAACCGGCTGGACAAGGACAGATTTTCGATCGTTTGAAAGCGAATAGGCGTAGCTATTTGTCGAAAAAGATCGTCGATATAGACCGATCAGACAATTTTGCAGCAGATTTTTATAACATCCAACAGCATCCTAAATTCCTTCGTTTACTCCCGCAGCAAAACCGGCTAATCTCTAAACTTTCCACAAACAAAATCAGATGGCATCGCCATCTTGGAACTTTTCATGATAGATCACATCAGGAGACAACGACAATGAGCGATGAAAACTTTGCTGACGATGAGATGAATGAAGACGAGGGAAGTTTTGCCGAAATGTTTGAAGCCAGTCTGTCTGGGGTTGGGGAACCACTAATCCCAGGAAAGAAGATCGAAGCAACCATTCTACAGATTGGCTCAGACTGGTGTTTTCTTGATGTTGGGCAAAAAGGCGAAGGGGTTCTTTCTACTGCGGAACTGTTAAATGCTGATGGCGAAGTGCAGTATGTCATCGGAGATAAAATCTCCGCTTATTTCTTATCCCGTGCAGGTGGGGAATTGCGGTTCACCACCAAGATCGGTGGTAGTGGCTCCGGTACCGAACAATTGGAAAACGCCTACCAGAGCGGTATCCCGGTTGACGGCACGATTGAAAAAGAGATTAAAGGGGGATTCGAGGTCAAACTAGCAGGGAATATCAGAGCTTTTTGCCCCTTTTCCCAGACCGGGTTACGGCAAGCGGAACCGGCAGACTTGATTGGTCAGAGTCTGCCATTTAAAATCAGTCAGTTCAGTGAGCGGGGGCGAAATGTTGTAGTTTCGCACCGGGCGATTCTGGACGAAGAGCGCGAGCAACTGCGAGTCGGTTTACGAGAAACGCTGAAAGAGGGGATGGTTGTCAAAGGAACGGTGACCAATATTCGTGATTTCGGGGCATTTGTTGATATCGGCGGGATTGAGGGGCTCTTGCCGATTTCTGAAATCAGTTACGGCCGAGTTGAGGATATCAATGAGATCCTCAGTCTTGATCAGGAGCTTGAGATCGCCGTTAAGCGGATCGATTGGGACAATAATAAATTTTCTTTCAGCTTACGCGACACTCAGGCCGATCCTTGGAATAAGGTTGGATCAATTTATCAAGCGGGAAAACAATATCCCGGTAAAGTCAGTCGCTTGGCTCAGTTTGGAGCCTTCGTTACTCTGGAAGATGGCGTTGACGGCCTGTTGCATATCTCTAAATTGGGTGAAGGGCAACGGATTCGCCATCCTCAGGATGTGGTCAGCGTCGGTCAACAGTTGCAGGTTGTGGTTGAGAAAATCGATCAGGCCGAAAAGCGGATTTCACTTGCACTGGTTGGCCAGAAGGATGAAGTCACAGAAACCAGCTACAACGATCAACCCTCAATCAACGCAGGGCTTGGAACTCTAGGGGATTTACTTAAAGCGAGCCAGCAGAAAAAAGAACGTAAAAAGCGTAAATGAAAGAAAACTCCTCCCGCTCCGCGATCCTGTTTTCGGTCTGCATGGCGCATTTCTTGATGCCATTCATGATGTCGGCGGTCGGGGTCGCGCTGCCGACACTGGGACGGGAGTTCTCAGCCAGCGCCATCCAGCTAGGGATGGTTGAGACCACCTATGCCCTCTCAGCAGCAATTTTTTTGTTGGCTATGGGTCGTTTTGGAGATATTCACGGGCGGCGGAAAATATTTCAGAGAGGTCTTCTGGTTTTCGCTTTTAGCGGTGGTTTGATTTCGCAAGCATGGTCAATTGAGATTGTCATTGGATTGCGTTTTCTGCAGGGCTTGGGTGGCGCAATGGTCATGGCAACCACGACGGCAATGGTTGTCTCAGCATTCCCGTCCAGCGAAAGGGGCAAGGCACTGGGTATTGCAATCGCTAGTGTCTATGCAGGAATTTCCTGCGGTCCATTTATCGGCGGATTTCTAGTAGAGGCTCTAGGTTGGCGTTCCTTGTTCTATATGGTTCTACCCCTCGGGCTAATCACATATTTAATCACACGGTTGAAAATCACTGAAGAATGGGCAGAGGCCAAAGGGGAACCTTTTGATTGGCAAGGTGCTGCTCTTTATGCTCCAGCAATATTATTGCTTGTTTTCGGGGTTTCCAACCTCAGCCAGGGATGGTGGGCCTGGGGACTGGTTATTCTGGCAAACTTTGGATTGTTTTTATTTTTACTTTATGAGGCAAAAACCCCCTATCCCCTACTCAACATTAAACTACTCCGTGAAAATCGTATTTTTGCCCTGAGTAACCTCGCTGCTTTATTCAACTATGCAGCCACTTTTGGCGTTACCTTTTTTCTCAGTCTCTACCTGCAATACGTCAAAGGAATGGGACCGCAACAAGCAGGGACAATCCTGATTGTCCAGCCGATAATGCAAACTATCTTCTCCCCTTTTTGTGGTCGTTTATCTGATCGGATTCCGGCCTCTTGGGTCGCAACCAGTGGAATGTTTTCTTGTGCGGTTGGCCTGGGTGTTGCGGCAAATCTTTCCGCTGATTCCTCACTCACAATGATTCTGGTATTGCTGGTTTTCCTTGGCCTGGGATTTGCCCTCTTTTCTTCACCCAATGTCAGTATGATTATGGGGAGTGTCGAGCCACGCTATCTCGGTGTCGCCTCGGGACTTAACGCCAGTGTGCGTACTCTGGGTATGTTATCCAGTATGATGATTATTACCCTGGTATTTTCGTATCTGATGCACGGCCAGCCGGTAACATTGGAAACCCAACCAGAGTTCCTTTCCAGCATGCGGATTGCACTTCTTATTTTTTGTGGTCTCTGCGTCATAGGAATCGGGTGTTCTTTTGGGCGTTTTACAGGTGCCACTCGGTAATGCTCACAAGTAACCCGATAAATACAATCCTGGTATTTCATAAACATTTTATTATTTTAGATAAATTAACTTTTATTTACCATTGAGACATGGTAAAAACTCTGATCCATTTTTAGTATTCTTTGTTGCAAATCAAGTGAGATTTATCTGTGGGAACAAAGAAAAAAATTCTGATTGTTGATGATGAACCTTTTTTCAGAGAAATTCTGAAGGACATTTTCAATGAACAATTTGATATTATTGAGGCTGAAGACGGTGATGAAGCAGTCTCTCTAAGTCATCAACATCTCCCAGATCTCATTATTATGGACGTGGAAATGCCACGTAAAAATGGCATCGAAGCCTGTAAAATTCTTAAAAATGAGATCAAAACAAGAAAAATTCCAATCATTCTGTTTACCGCTCGGACAAAGAAAAAAGACATGGTTCTTGGTTTAAAAGCCGGAGCCGATGACTACATCACAAAACCAGTCTATATTCCTGAAATTATTGCTCGTGTAGAAGCTCATCTTCGCACAAAAGATCATTATTCTGACCTGGAATATAAAGATCTCCGTTTTCTACTTGAAGTAACAGAAAATATATCCGCAATTCGCAATCCAATGGCGATACTCCGGCTCATTGTTGAAAAGATGGAAGAAATCATTGATGTTGCTCGTTGTTCGATTATCAGTATCAATGATAAGGGGGAAACTATCGTCAAGGCGAGTAATGATCTTGGCTGGCATGAAGAACTGATTTTAGATTTATCCAAGTATCCAGAAATTCAGAAATCATTTGAATCAAAACAAGCGGTCATTATCAACGATATTAAAAATGATCCGCTAATGGATACCGTCCGCGAACAAACAAAAAATCTGGGGTACAATTCAATTATTGTTATTCCGGTAGTTAAAAAAGAGAGTGTTATCGGGACATTTTTCTTAAGAACGGTGTCACCAATCAAGGACGGCATTACGGATAGGGTCTATAAACTCTGTCAACTGATTGCCAATATTTCTGCCAATGCTTTAGAAAATGCAATTTTGTTTGAATCTGTACAAGAAGCTCAAGAGTATTTCGAAGAGATATCTATCCGGGATGGATTAACATCTCTCTACAATCACCGCCATTTTTATGATCGCCTTGAAGAAGAATTCAGTCGAGCAAGTCGCTACGGATCGCCGTTGTCTCTGGTGTTTTTTGACATCGACAATTTCAAGCGAATTAATGATCTATATGGACATACGCGAGGCGATCAGATTCTTAAAAAAATTGGCCAGTTAATAAAGAGCGTCGCCAGAGAAAGTGACATCCCTGCAAGGTATGGGGGGGAAGAATTTGCTATAATTCTCCCTAATACAGCCAAAGAAGGAGCTTTTGATCTAGCCAACCGGATGCATTCGATCATCCGGAACCATAAATTTGAAAATCTTCCAGATGAACAAATCACCATCAGTTCGGGGGTTTCAACTTTAGTAAATAAAAATGTTCAGTCCTTTAATGAACTGGTTCACCTTGCTGATAATGGTATGTATACAGCAAAGCATCAAGGAAAAGATAAAGTTCTACAGGCTTAAATCATCTTGAATAAAGATAGCTCTTCTCTCAATAGTGTAGCCGGAACAGTTAAGGTTTGGCGTAAGGTCCCCCACCCTGTTATTTCACCGTAAACATATAAACCTCTGTTAAATTTTTATACTGCAGGAGAGTCTGATGAATTATTGGTTGATGAAATCTGAACCGAACGCTTTCGGTATTGATGATTTAATAAATATGCCGGACCAAACTGAACACTGGGATGGTGTCCGCAATTACCAAGCTCGGAATATGATGCGAGATCAGATGAAGATTGGCGATCAGGTGTTTTTTTATCACTCTAATTGTGCCGTGCCTGGAATTGTCGGGATAATGGAAGTTGTGCGCGAAGGCTATCCCGATCACACCGCTTTTGATCCGCAGAGTAAATATTTTGACCCAAAAAGTGACCCACAAAACCCCCGCTGGATCATGGTTGATATCAAATATATCCGTCACACCAAACGGGTCATTTCATTAGCAGAGCTAAAAGAATGTGAGGCTTTGGAGAATATGCAGTTGGTGCGTAAAGGAAACCGACTCTCAATCATGCCGATAGGTGCTGATGAATGGAACTATATCCTGAAATTGGAGGGGTAGAAAGTCAGACTAAGCATCCCACTTGAGATTTTTAACATCAAAACCGCGCTCTATGACTGGTTTGACAATTTCAAAGTAAGGGGACACATCAAAATCTCGCGGAACAAATAAACTATGATGACGAGTTTTGAGGGTCTGTTGACAAAGTATCCGCCCGTTCCGATCTTTGGTCTGCTGGTAATCGATATCAGGAAGAATCGGATAATGAATCGATTGAAAAGCCTGGGCAATCAGTGAAGAACAGATCGCTCGAGTTGGATCCCCACTTCCCAGAGTCAACAAATTGCGCCGCCAGCGGGTTGGTATCGGGGTCGGCAATATCAGATAACGAGCCAAATCAAAGATGTTTTTTAAATCGTACTGTTGTCCCAGACGCTCCATCCCATAAGCAATCAGCTGATCAATATCCTCTGCCAACAAACCAACCGGACGGCAAACCCTCGTGTGATCTGTATTGTATTCACTAAGGGGAATCAGCCGCACTCCTTCTAAAATATCAACCTCTAAAAGAACTTTGGCTTCTTCATTCTCTCGTACAGGCTCGCTTGAGCCTACATACAGGGCTGCATGCGACCAACTGGACTGGGTCAGGTATTTAATCACCCCGCTGACTCGGCTGCTACCATCGACCAGCAAGACATCTCCTGGCTTTAGAGTTGCAGCTAACTGACCAGGGCGACTGGTTGCAATTTGCGCAGTTCCAGGGCGTGGTTGGCTAAGATATTTAGCTAGATGATAACCAATGTTACGCAAAAAAGATTTTGTTGTATTCAAGGAACCCTCTCATCCACAGTTTTCAACTATCTATAAATCTATCAGAGGCCTTGCGGAAGGTCTAATATTTAATCTTTAACTCTTTTTACCCACACTTAACTCATTAATAATACACCATTTCAACTAGACATCGAGGGGAATCCACGTCGATGTCGAATGAAGTTTTCATTTTAATTCGATAAAGTTAAATCAAAGCAGAGGACGCAAGTTTTGCTGATTCTTTCAATAAAAGGAGGACAACATGAAAACAACATTAGCTCTTTTAATTACAGGTCTGATTTTTCTGGCGACACCTATGCTGGCATCGGCAGATAGAGGACATCGTGATAGTAGACAAAATCACTACAATGAATGGGTGAAAAATGATCGCTACGAGCAGAGATCTCATTACAATAACCATCATTATCAGCGTGATTATCGCTATAAACAAAGAGCCAACCGTCATGTAAAAACACCCCTCAGACGAGAGCTGCGTAAAACCCGGCGTGAGCTACACCAGATCAAACAGCAAATTCGACGCAATCGCCAGCGATCCTATTATGCACAACCAGCTGTTGTTATCGGCCTACCGCACTTGGTATTCCAATTTGATTGGTAAAAGAATTCCCAGCACTTTTATACATAAAACTAAGGTGCTGTTCAAAAGGAGCCGACCCGACCTGGGCGGCTCCTTTACTATGTCATCAATACAACTTAAAGAGAGTAAAGAAAATAATCAGTATCGCCTGCAAATATCATTCATCTTCCTAAGCAAAAATTTCATAGACTCGGGCCATAATTCTTACCAGAACGGTTGAAAACACCGTAACCAGTTGACCATGAGGACAGCCTCATGCTACTTATGTGAAGTTTTAACTTGTAATGTTCGATTCTCCTAAATTAGCCTGTGAGTAATCAACACCTCATATTGGAGCCTGATGCCATGAAAGTCCAGAATGCCAGCTTTTCCGACACCACCCTATCTGTTCCAAAACAAGAAAAATCTTGGATAAAATATCTTGTTCTGAGTGCGTTTATCTTTTTTGCTTCTGTTGCACCCGTATTATCTTCAGCTGGGACAGGAAGCGAAACACCCGATATGACAGGAACTTTTCTTGGCATCTTTGCTCTGGTTCTTTTTGTTGGTGCATATTGTCTGGTTATTTTTGAAGAGCAGCTCCATTTACGCAAAAGTAAACCGGTACTTCTTGCCGCGGGTGTCATCTGGGTTCTTGTTGCCTTAGCTTATATTGGCATAGGAGATACCCATACAGCTCATAGTGCGATCAAGCACAACCTGATTGAGTATGCTGAGTTGTTTCTGTTTCTATTAGTGGCAATGACCTATATCAATGCCATGGATGAACGAAATGTGTTCCAAGCGCTCCGTTCTTGGCTGGTCAGTCGTGGTTTTACGCTACGTACGGTGTTCTGGGTCACTGGGGTTCTGGCATTTTTCATCTCCCCGATAGCTGACAACTTGACCACTGCCCTGCTGATGGGTGCTGTAGCTATGGCTGTTGCAGGAGACAACAAAAAATTTCTGGTTGTCGCATGTATCAATATTGTTGTCGCTGCCAACGCTGGTGGAGCCTTCTCCCCGTTTGGAGATATCACCACTTTAATGGTCTGGCAGAAAGGCAAGGTTGATTTTGCAGAATTCTTTGCCATCTTCATCCCATCCTTGGTGAACTGGCTTATCCCTGCAATCATTATGAGCCTGACAGTTGCCAAAGATAGACCAAAAGCGTCAGATGAAGCGATTAAAATGAAACTGGGTGCCAGACGGGTCATGGTTCTATTTCTCTGTACCATTGTTACTGCAGTCTCCTTCCACAACTTTCTCCACTTGCCACCAGCAACCGGCATGATGCTCGGCCTCGCCTATCTTGGCTTTTTTGGCTATTGGCTAAAGAAAAAGGAACATCGCGCGGGAACAGGCGATCTGCCACTCGATATAACTGGGCACAACCCCGATGAACACGAAGCACCAACTGCTCATGGTCACGGTACGGCTCCCGGGTTTGATCTGTTCCGTAAAATCGCCCGAGCCGAGTGGGACACCCTGCTGTTTTTCTATGGCGTCATCCTCTGTGTTGGCGGCCTAGGTCAGTTTGGTTACTTGGCTATGGCCTCTGAAGCTATGTATGTCGGCCTTGGTCATACCGGTGCCAACGTTCTGGTCGGGCTCCTCTCCGCTATCGTTGACAACATCCCTGTCATGTTCGCGGTTTTGACCATGGATCCACACATGTCACACGGTCAGTGGCTGCTGGTTACTCTGACCGCCGGAGTCGGTGGCAGCATGTTATCAATCGGCTCTGCTGCTGGTGTCGCTCTGATGGGTTCAGCACGCGGTATTTACACCTTCGGTGCCCACCTTAAATGGAGCTGGGCAATAGCTCTGGGGTATGCAGCAAGTATTGTCACGCACTTATTTATCAATGCTAAATATTTCCACTAAGCAATAAAATCATAGTCCAAACTAAAAAACCCTTCCTGATTCAGGAGGGGTTTTTTAGTTTGGACTGCAAATTCCAGAGAATATTCACTTATACATGCTCCCTGCATACTTTCAACATGCCATGAAGTCGCTGGGTTGCGGCCCCGCTCGCCGCCTTACTCTTTTGTTGTACCACAAAAGAGTAAGCAGAAAAAAGCACCCGAACTCCTTGCCCGCCAATGGCGGGTTCCCTCCATTCCACAGCTGCTTT
>JAOZLQ010000220.1 GCA_029934755.1 Desulfuromusa sp.
TATGGCAAATATGCATCAGTTGCTGAAATCGATGATAGAGCAGGGTGCTTCAGATCTGCATATATCGACAGGATCAACTCCGCAGATCAGGATTGATGGAAAGATGACCCCCACCAGTGGGAACAACTTGACCTCAGCCGAGACCAAACAACTTTGTTACAGTGTTTTAACCGATGCACAGAAACGAAAATTTGAAGAAGAAAGTGAACTGGACCTATCTTTTGGGGTTAAAGGTCTCTCCCGGTTTCGGGGAAATCTATTTGTGCAACGTGGAGCTGTTTCAGGCGCTTTTCGAGCTATCCCTTTTGAAATTAAGAGCTTTGATGATCTTGCCCTGCCACCGGTTGTCAGAAGTTTATCAAAAAAACCTCGTGGGTTGGTCTTGGTCACTGGTCCTACAGGAAGTGGCAAAACAACAACCTTGGCTGCAATTATTGATGCGATCAATAGTGAGCGTAGTGAACACATTATTACCATTGAAGATCCGATTGAGTATCTGCACCCGCATAAAAAATGTCTAGTCAATCAGCGGGAAGTCGGAGCTGATACCGATTCATTCAAAAAAGCTTTAAAGTATATTTTGCGTCAGGATCCAGATGTGGTTTTGTTGGGTGAATTGCGTGATATTGAAACGATTGAAGCGGCTTTGACGATTGCAGAAACGGGTCATCTATGTTTTGCAACTTTGCATACCAATTCTTGTGTACAGACGATGAACCGGATTATTGATGTTTTCCCTGATATGCAGCAATCTCAGGTGCGAACTCAGCTCTCCTTTGTTTTGGAAGGGGTGCTCTCGCAAACTTTGATGCCACAAGCAAATGGGAAAGGGCGTGTAATGGCTCTGGAGGTAATGGTGCCGAATCCGGCGATCAGGAATTTGATTCGAGAAGATAAAATCCATCAGATTTATTCACAAATGCAGATTGGGCAGGATAAATTCGCCATGCAGACGTTGAATCAATCATTATTTCTTTTAACTCATTCTCGTCAAATTACTCAAGAAGATGCAATAATGCGTTCTCATGATATTGATGAATTGAAGCAGATGTTTGCCAATCCGAATGCTGTTTTAGGGCGGAAGAAGGCAATTGGTGCTGGACGTGGTAGATAACGTTATTTTGAAGTTTTTAAGACGATATAAACGATAATTTTGTAAATGGAAAGGGGTTGACCATGCCAACATTCGCTTGGACAGGTCGAGCACGAGACGGTAAAACGACAAAGGGTACTATGGAGGCAGCTAGTGAATCGGCAGTTATGGCTAATTTGCGCCGTCAGGGGGTTCAGGCTAATAAAGTAAAAGAGGCTGGAAAAGGGTTAAATGCTGATATTAATATCGGTTTTCTTAAACCCAAAATAACCACAAAGGATATTGTTGTTTTCACCCGCCAATTCGCTACTATGATCGATGCAGGTCTGCCATTGGTTCAGTGTTTGGATATTCTCTCTTCCCAACAGGAGAATAAAACATTTAAAGATATCTTATTGAAAGTGAAAGAGGATGTTGAATCGGGATCCACTTTTGCGGATGCCTTGAAAAAACATCCCAAAGCTTTTAACGAGCTCTATGTCAATCTGGTTGCAGCAGGGGAGGTTGGTGGTATTCTCGATACCATTCTGAATCGTTTGGCTGCCTATATTGAAAAAGCACTCAAACTTAAAAAACAGGTCAAAAGTGCCATGACCTACCCGGTCACCATCATTGGTATTGCTTTTGTTGTTATCGCAGTTATCCTTGTTTTTGTTATCCCAGCCTTTGAAAAAATATTTGCTGATTTCGGTGGTGCTTTGCCACTGCCAACGCAGATAGTTATCAATATGAGTAACTTTGTCCAAGATTATATTCTTTTGATTATCGGAATTATTGTTTTTGTTATTTTTGCCGCAAAAAAAATCTATGCGACCAACAAGGGGCGCGAGAAAATTGATCACTGGTCTTTAAAATTGCCAGTTTTTGGAATTTTAATTCGCAAAGTTGCAGTTGCGAAGTTCTCACGGACGCTGTCAACCATGATTTCTAGTGGAGTTCCCATCCTTGATGGGTTAGATATTGTCAGAAAAACAGCAGGGAACAGAACTGTAGAAAAGGCGATAGAGCACGTAAGGTCCAGCATCAGTGAAGGGAAAACAATTGCTGAGCCTTTGAAGGCTTCTGGGGTTTTTCCGCCAATGGTTTGTCAGATGATCGAAGTTGGTGAGCAGGCAGGTGCTCTAGATACAATGCTGAGTAAAATAGCTGACTTTTATGATGACGAAGTTGATGATGCAGTTGGAAATTTAACGGCAATGATGGAACCGCTACTCATGTTGTTCTTGGGGACGACGGTCGGTGGTTTAGTTATCGCTATGTATTTACCAATCTTTCAAATGGCCGGGAACGTTTGAAAAAACAAAAAATCAGCACTGATAACCGTAGTTTGACTTGGTACCTGATCAGTCGAACTGCGGTTATTACTTTTTTGCTTGGTGGCGCTGCAGTTTTTTATCTTGATGGGAGTGCCAATCGTGCTCTTATACTCCCCCTTTTTCTACTGATTGGGATTTCTTATGCTGAAGCCTTAATCTCAGCTCTCCTCCTTAAAAAAATCACAAACACTAATCTTTTTTCCCAGTTGCAAATTGTCTGGGATCTGCTGTTTATGTCTGTTTTGATTCTTTTGACTGGTGGGGTCGAAAGTATTTTTTCTTTCGCTTATTTGCTCGTTATTGTCTCTGCCAGCTTTCTGTTGACACGTCGCTTGACAGTTCTGTCTGCTGCCTGCGCGGTTATTTTATTTGGTGGAATCCTTGACCTCCAAT
>JAOZLQ010000221.1 GCA_029934755.1 Desulfuromusa sp.
CAGTCATCCGTTCCAAGATATTTCTCAGTTCACGAACATTACCGGGAAATGGATAATGGTTCAATGCCTGAGAAGCGTCAGCAGAAAGACTGAAAGGAAGGCTCCGTTCTGTCCCAAACTTTTTCAGAAAGTAATCTGTCAATTCCGCAATGTCCCCATTTCTCTCGCGTAATGGTGGAGCACTGATGGGAATAACCTGTAAACGATAGTAAAGATCTTTACGGAAGTTTCCGTTTTTGACCTCTTCAGAAAGTTTTTTTGCTGTGGAACAAAGGATTCTAACATTCACCGGGATCGTGATCTTGCCACCGACCCGTTCGATTTCCTCCTCTTGCAATACCCGCAGCAATTTAACTTGTAGAGCAAGAGGGATATCACCAATTTCATCAAGCAGAATAGTCCCCTGATCAGCCAATTCAAATTTACCAATAGAAAGCTGATCTGCTCCGGTAAAAGCCCCTTTCTCATGTCCAAATAGTTCGGATTCCAGAAGCCCTGCCGGAATTGCTGCGCAATTGACCCGGATATAGGGTTTATGCGTGCGAGTACTTTCATAATGAATCGCTGCAGCGACCAATTCTTTACCGGTACCGCTTTCACCTTGGATCAAGACGGTTGAATCTGTTTGAGAAACTTGACTGATCAAATTTAACATCTGCTGCATTGCTGCACTGGAACCGACAAGCGGCAGGCGTTGACCACAACAATTTTCCAGGGAAACACAACGTGCTTTAATCGCCAGAATATTCAGTAAACGCTGAACCCGGAACGTGAGATCATCCAGATCAAAGGGCTTCAAAATATAATCGGCAGCACCTATTTTCAAGCAGTTTACTGCAGCGTCTGTATTGCCATGAGCGGTCATCAGAATAACCTCTGTACGTGGTGCTAGCAACTTCACTTCAGCTAGAAGCTGTTCCCCATCCATACCTGGCATACGAATGTCGGAGACCATCAGATCGTAGTTATTCTCTTTGACCAGAGCCAAAGCATCAATTCCATTTGTTACGCTATCAACTTGCCAACCTTGATTCCGCATATGGTCAAGCACAGTAATACGCATAATCTCATCATCTTCAGCGACTAGAATTCGTGCCGTCATTTAACAACCTCTCCCTGTTGCAAGGGGATAATCAAGGTAAAACATGCACCGCTTTCTAGGTTATTTTCCACGAAGATCTGACCACCTAAACGTTTAATCAATGAATCAGAGACAGAAAGTCCTAGACCAGTCCCTTCACCAATTTCTTTGGTAGTAAAAAATGGTTCAAAAATATGATCCAAGTGTTCAGGATCAATTCCCGAACCAGTATCTGAAAATTTAATATAAATTGATCTATTCTCTAATCGACTTATAACTTTAATCGTTCCTTCCTTTGCACCGATAGCCTGAACAGCATTACCTGCCAAATTCATCACAATCTGGCGCAAAGCCTCTATACCAATTATGACTGGCTGATCAATCTCAAGCTGCATGTCCATCTGAATATTACTGTGCCCCATACAAGATAGTTCCAAGCAATCCCGGATAATCTGATCAACATCGCCCAGTTTGGCTTCCAAAGGCTCTCTTCTTCCGATATTCAGTAACTGTTGTACCGTCCCCTTAATTTTTTCGAGACCTTGTCCAAGCAGTGTCATATAGCGTTGTTGCAGTTCTGGTTGATCCATATTCCGCTGCATAGTCTGAATGCAGTTCTGCATCCCGCCAAGAGGATTGTTAATCTCATGGGAGATACCAGCAACCAGCCGTCCCAATGCCGCTTGTTTTTCACTTTGAAAAACCTGTTCTCGAGTTGCATCAAGCTCTTTCTGGGAACTTTCAAAACGTCGACAAAGGTCGTTAAAGTGTTTGCTCAATACTCCTATTTCGTCATTACTTTCAATCACTGAAACGGGGTTAAGAAAAGGTTGCTCAGGATAGTGATCCATAGTAACAGCAAGCAGCTTCAACCGCTTGGCCACCAAAGAATTAAACAGGAAATAAAGGCAAAGGGAGACAATGATAATTGTGGCCAAGGCAATACCCAGCAGCATCCGGTTATTGGCCTTTATTTCCGTATAAGCCCAATCCATTGGGACGGTAACATTCATGCCGCCACGAATATCACCGAGGATGTACCCCTGCTTGTCGTGGCAGCTCAGACATTGAGAATCAACTGTTAGCGGAGCCATGTAACGCAAGCGATAATTCCCAGCAATCTTTTCAATTGCGATGACTTCATTTGCCCCATCTGCAAATTTGACCAAACTGCGTCGCTCGAAATCGTCCGGAGCGTTATCAGGATTGACCGGTTTCAAACTAGTCACATTGAACTGTCCCATCCCCTCTCTTGCAGCATAAATAGACAGTTCCCGCGTCACCATGGCGGGATTGCGTTTAACCATCCAGTTGCCTCGACTGTCCTGAATCTCCCCCTGCTCAAGGAATGGATTACTTTCCACTCCGGAAGTTTTCACGAAGAAAAGGCCGTTATGATCGGAGACCCATTGTCGGGTCAAGCGGATCTGGTTAAAAAGCATTTTGGCCTGTCGGGTCGCCTGCTCGACAACTAGTTTTTCCTGAAAACTGGAAGTTCGATAAAAAGTAATTCCATAAGAAATACAAATCACCAGACTAATCAACAGAATAAGTTTGGTTTTTAACTGCATAAAAGAGGAAACCCTTATTAATCATAGGAAGTTAGACATTCAGCGATACTGCTACCAAACGGTAACATGAAAAACCGGCGAAAGGCTACCAGATGGTAACAAAAAGAACATTCGGTTTTCCATATGCTATTGAAAAATAAGGT
>JAOZLQ010000088.1:0-2023 GCA_029934755.1 Desulfuromusa sp.
TCGAACGGATGGAATTGGAGGGGATTGTCGGCCCTTCGGATGGCAGTGGTAAACCCCGTGAAGTGCTTGCCAGAAAGATAGAATAAGTTGTCAGGGTACAATTACCGTTATATCCTGATCTTGAATCTGTCCGGCTATGAGCAACCACGTCCCTACTCCAGTGTCTGCTGCACCACCTTTTGTAACTCTGCAAAACTATACGGCTTGGTCACCCAACCCTGAAATCCGTATTCGCTATATTTTGCCATAACTGGGTCGGTAGCATAACCACTGGAAACAATAAGTTTTGCCTGGGGGTTAATTTTAAGAATTTGCTGAGCAGCTTCCTGCCCCCCTATACCGCCAGGAATAGTCAAATCACAAATCACAATATCGTATCCCTGTTGTTTTTCTTGGGCAGTCTGATACTTCGAGATTGCTTCCTCCCCATTGACAGCATAATCAACCTGATGCCCCATCTCCTCAAGCATCGCCCCGCTCATTTGTTGGACTAAAACCTCATCATCCAATACCAGAATGCGTGCAACCGTAGTGCTATCAATGGATAAATCTGTGTCTGAAGCAGGGTTCGGAACTTTTTCTGGGTCCTCAACAGCAGGCAAAGTCAACTTGAAGGTTGACCCCTGACTCAGTTCTGACTCCACGGTAATGGTGCCGTTATGCTTGTTGATAATGGAATAGCATGATGCCAGCCCCAGACCGCTCCCTTGTTGTTTGGTGGAAAAATAGGGATCAAAAATTTTATCCAGATATTGCGGTGCGATACCAATCCCTTGATCTTGTACAATGATCTGGACCTGTTTACCCTCTGTCGCCTCAATGTTTCCAGCTTTGATTGTAATGACTCCACCATCCGGCATCGCCTGTTTGGCATTGATGACCAGATTACTGATAACCTGACTTAATTGGCCCTTGTCGGCATCGACCAATTGCAGATCTGGGGCGATATCAAGCTGCAATTTGACGTTGCTGCCACGCAGTGAAAATGTTGCTGTTTCAGTAATAACTTCCTCAAGAGATACGATTTCCTTGATGGGATCTCCACCTTTAGCAAAGGTAAGCAATTGCCGGGTTAAAGCAATAGCACGCTCCATTGATATTCCAGCAGAGTCAAGATACTTGTACGATTTATGCTCATCAGACAAAAACCTTTTTGCCATTTCGATATTACCGAACAACCCGGCAAGCAAATTATTGAAATCGTGCGCTATACCACCGGCCAATACTCCAACTGATTCCAGCTTACGTAATTTCAAAATCTCTGCTTCAACTTGCTTTTGTTCGGTCAAATCGACAATGATTCCCCTCAGTCCACATGGTTTTCCATCTTTCACTATAAGGCTGACATGAAAAAGGGCCTGAAACCTTGACCCATCTTTTTTCACACAGCGATATTCAGTATGGGTATTTTTCTCGCCACGAAACTGCGCCGAGGTATTTTCTGCAACCTTCTGCAGTTCCTCTGGAGCAAACATATCGGTAGCACGGAGCCCTACAACAAGATCTTCTTTCGTAAAACCAAAAAGTTCAAACGCCCGCAAGTTGGCATAAGTTACAACCTGCTCCAAATTGGCCTCAAAAATTGGTTCCGGTAGTAACTCCGCCATATTCCTGAAACGCTCCTCACTCTCTTTCAGCAACACCTGAACCCGTTTACGCTCGGTAATGTCGATTGCAATTCCTTCCATATAGTCCTTATCCGGATAGGCTTTGGCTGAAATGGAATAAGAACCCTCCCGACCGTTTGGAAGCACTAAATTAACTTCAAAGTCATTTACATAACCCTCGTTTTTAAGGCTGGTGAGAAGTTTTTCTCGTTGTGAAGTATCTTGAAACAGATCAACGGTCTTTACTCTGCCAACAATCTCTTCAACCTTATAACCAATCTGTTCTGCTGCTTTTGCATTCACCGCGAGGTAAAGCCCGTCAGACAATCTGGAACGGAAAAAACCAACTCTGGAGCTATCAAAGAAAGTCCGATATTTTTCCTCACTCAAACGCAATTTTTCCTGCGTTGATTTTT
>JAOZLQ010000088.1:2033-9179 GCA_029934755.1 Desulfuromusa sp.
CGTTAGCGTTGCCAGCCATCTGATAAAATTCTTCAAAACGGACCTGTTCCCGATCTATCTCTTGACTATCTTCCGCCAATCGATCAAAAAAACTGACGAAAGAAGTTAAATCTTGTTTCAACCGGCGACTGATTAATTGAAATAGGAGCAAGATAAAAATAATTATAACCACAGTTACCAGAATGGTCCTCTGGATCTCAGAACGCTGCTGCTGCTTCAATTGAGCCTGTAATTCAGCAATATTGATTTCAACATTATCAAGATAAACACCCGCTCCAACCAGCCATTGCAATGCAGGAATGCCGTAGATAAAAGAAGCTTTGGGGAATTCCTTATCAGGTTCAGTCAGCTTGCTCATCGAATAGTAAATGTAATCGCCATCTGGCGTTACCGCAGCATCATACTCCTGAGCAAAGAGAGCCTTGGTTTTATCCGGTTTTTTTGCAAAAACTTCCCACAATTTTCGGCTACCAGAAATAAGTTTTCCGTTTGCGACTAAAGCATCGCCATTCAATCTGTTAATAAAAATATAGCCATCTTTGCCAAAACGGATCTTGCTGATTGTTGCAAGGAGATCTGCTTTGATCTGCGCTTCCACATCTTCTACATACAAACCGGTTCCAATAAACCAATCAAATGGTTCAAACCGTTTGATATAGGAAATTTTTTTGTGATCCTCGCCAGTAACTGCCGGTTTCGTCCAATGATATTCATAGAAACCTTCCCCTGATTGTCTGGCAATCTGAATCATGTCTTTGATGATAAACTGACCCTGCGTGTCCTGAAGGCTCAGAACGCTTGTCCCTTCAAAGTCAGTGTGGTCAGCATGTAAAGAGGAAGTACCTTCCAGCCCGACTATAAAGTAATACCCGGTTCCCTGCGCAAAGCGGATAGCCCTTAGAGCATCTTGAATCAGTTGCTGAATTTCATTCTTTGATTTAGTGGATTTATTCTGTTGATAGATATTTTGAGCAATTGCAGAGGCCTCATAAACCCGCTGCTTGATCGTGATTTTGGTCATGTGCTCACTACGTGAACGTTGATCGTTAATTATTTCAACAACTCGCTCTACTTCACGCTTTATCAACGCTTTTTGTTGTGCCACATAATCGCTACGCATCGTTGCGGCACGTTGGTCAAACTCTCTTGAGCGGGTTGAGATGTGCAAGGACATGATAATCACCGCCAAGGAAAGTAATGCGGTAATTGTGATCTGTTGAAATACTCTGATCAGTTTAATTCGCTTTTTTTGCATAGCCCAAAATCCTGACCCACCCCCGAATAAACAACTCTATATCAGAAGAAATATTCATAACTTAATTGTATCTAATAAATATAACACAAAACCCACAATCTTACATAGATCTAATTTTGAGCAGTTTCCCCACTGAATAATAATTTCTTCTTGACAAGAATGTTCAACAGCCTATTCAATTGGACCTATATCAATACAATCTGAACAAGTATGTTTCCATGAACACTCGTTCTTTATTTTAAGGAATATCATGCCCAGAAAACCTCTTCTAAAAGATGAACAAATCATTCATGACAGCATCAAAACAATTCGCACTATTCCGCAGTCGAAAATCGAATTTATGCTACAGAAAGTTGGTGGCCCTTTTGCCGGAACCTTTCGCCTTTCCGGTCCATGGGGGGATTTTCACTATTATATCAAAGTGGTTCCAAAATTGACCCCAACCCTTGCCGATCTGGTTATTCATCAAATTAAAACCTCTCCAGCGCCGCAAAATTCCAGTCCGCTATTAATCAGCTATTATATCTCTCCGCAGATGGCAGCACTATTAAAACAGAAGGAGATTGAGTATGCCGATTGCGCTGGCAACCTTTATCTCAATCAAATGCCACTCTATATTGAAATCGGCGGACAAAAACACCCCCCGAAACCACCAGGAACTGATCGTCTGTTTCGCCCCGCTGGATTGAAACTGATTTACCTATTGTTACGCAATCATCAAGCGATTAATGCTACATATCGGGCCCTGGCTGATGACGCCGGTATTGCTTTAGGGGCCATTGGCGATCTGTTTGCCGAACTGGAAAAGCGGGGCAATCTGACAATAGACGATTCAGGAGAGAGGCATCTGAATGCCATTGAAGAACTGCTTCAGCGGTGGCAACTCGGATACTTGGAAACATTGCGACCAAAGCTATTTTCACAACGCTGCCAACTGGCTCCCAGATACGACATCAAACAGATTCCTGAACAATTGCAGCAATTAGCTGATGGAAAACAGATCCTCCTTGGCGGTGAATTAGGGGCAGCTCTGCTAACGACTGGTTTCCAGCCACAAAGTGCAGTTCTCTACTTAAAGCCAGAATTGCAACTGAAGATGATGCTGCAACTCCACCTGATTCCCGACCCCGATGGGGAGATCACTTTATTACAGCCATTTGGTCAGCAGTGCGGCTGGAGCGGCTGGCAACCTGATGGTCTCACTCTGGTCGACCCCTTGCTGACCTTTGCTGAACTCTATGGTAGTGCCACCGATCAGGTGGCAGATAAACTCTACCGTCAATATTTGTCCCCCCGACTGGGAAACTAAAATGGAAAAGCTCCGTAGCCTGTTGCAACACATTGATGGTCAGGGCTACAAAACCTACAAGCAATTGCGGGGTATTTACAATTTCAATGCATTTCAACTGACCATCGACCATGTCCAGGGCGACCCTTTCGCTCTACCATCGCGAATCAGCATTCAACTTTCACCAGAGCAACATGGTTTACCAGCAGAATTCTGGCAGAACCGAATGAGCCAAACGGCACTGGAGGATTATCTTGGGCGAGCTGTTCATGCCGCTATCAGAAAAACTGTCAAAGGAAGGCGCGGGACTGGACACAGTGGCGAAATGAAGATTGCCGTTAACGGACAGCAAATCCTCCGCCGTAATGCGGTATTGATTGATGACAACCAACTGGAAGCACGTTTGCTGTTTGCCCTGCCCGGTTCGGGACGTTCTATCCTAGCTCAGGAAGCAGCAGTAATGTTTTTTACAGAGTTACCTCAGGTTGTTGCAGCAGGGCTAATCTGGACGCAACGATCCCTTACTAAGATGAAGCAACATATTGAGCAGGCAGAGGATCAGAATGCTTTACGCAATCAACTCGAACAACTCAACGCCGTTGCCTTTGTCGCTGATTGTTCATTGCTTCCCCGCCATAGCGGTGTTGATGATCATCCCCTGACCAACGGTCTAGCATTCAAATCCCCAGAGGAGCTGAAATGCGACGTTCACCTACCACATCGGGGGACGATTTCAGGCATGGCTGTTCCACAAGGGATTACGTTGATCGTCGGCGGCGGCTTTCATGGTAAATCAACACTATTGCAAGCTCTGGAACGAGGCATTTACAACCATATCCCAGGGGATGGAAGAGAGCTGGTCGTAACCACCGTATCGGCCGTCAAGATCCGTGCAGAAGATCATCGCAAGATCAATCAGGTCGATATCAGCCCCTTTATCGCCACCTTGCCCGGAAACCGGGCAACCAAATGTTTTTCGACCGACAATGCCAGCGGCAGTACTTCTCAGGCAGCCAACATTATCGAAGCACTGGAATGCGATTGCAAATGTCTGCTGATTGATGAAGACACCTCAGCAACCAACTTTATGATTCGTGACGAGCGGATGCGAAAACTGGTACCAGATCGGCAGGAACCAATTACACCATTATTACACCGGGTACGTGAGCTGTATGAAAAAGAGGGCGTATCCAGTATCATCGTTACCGGCGGTTCTGGAGAATATCTGGCCGTTGCCGACCGGGTCATCATGATGGATAATTATCAGGCCTTTGATGTCACAGAAAAAGCCCGCAAACTATCTGGCGATAAACCATCATCAGAAAAGGAAAGAGTCCCTTTCCGAAAATTCCAGCAGCGCCAAGTCGATTTAACAATAAAGCCTCTACCACGCCAGCGAGAAGCAAAAATTCAGGTTAGAGAACAACGGCTATTGGAATATGGGCAAAAGAAAATTGATCTTTCACAGGTTGAACAATTGCTTGACGCTGGACAAACCGAGACGATAGGCCGGCTATTAGCCTGGTGTGGCAAACATGATCCACAACAAACATCGGGACTGATAGCCACACTGCAACAAGCTCTTGATCAGGTTGAGCAACAAGGTCTCGATATTCTCCTGCCGTGGAAAGCTGGACATCTGGCAATGCCAAGGTTTTATGAATTGGTAGCTGCAGCCAATCGACTACGGGAAAAACAATAAAATTGGCCCAAATCTTAATTTTATTTAAGTCTAAGCTTGTTTCAGCCGCTTGGAACTGTTAAATAAGTTAGATTATCCATCTGGATTTTTAGTAAAATCCGCTGCCACGAAAGAATCTGGATTTCATCATGTCGCTTGTCCAAAAAACTCTCACTTTACTTGACCGAACCGGATTTCGACTGCTGATCCTGGCTATTCCGGTCGGCATTGTTGCGGGTAGCGGTGCTCTCGCTTTCTACTTTGCCACTAACAGTGTCGAACATCTGATGCTGGGGAAAATTGGTAACTTCCACCCCCCTTTGGAAGGAACCCCAGAGAGTTCCTTTACCCACTTTATAGACACCCTTTCTGTCCCTTATCGCTGGTGTTTGTTTCTCCTCCCAGCACTCGGCGGATTGATCTCTGGCTGGCTGGTTTACACCTTCGCCCCAGAAGCCGAAGGACATGGAACCGACGGTGCAATTGAAGCTTTTCACCGTAAGGGTGGTGTCATCCGCGGTCGGGTACCGATCATCAAGACTATCGCTTCGGTTGTCACCATTGGAACAGGTGGGTCGGCAGGTCGTGAGGGTCCCATCGCCCAGATTGGCGCCGGATTCGGATCCTTTGTTGCAAGCAAGTTGGGGCTTTCTGCCAAAGACCGTCGCCTATTGCTGATGGCGGGGATGGCTGGAGGGATTGGTGCCACCTTTCGCTCCCCCCTTGGTGGTGCCCTGTTTGCTGCCGAGGTTCTTTATCGTGACCCTGATTTTGAACATGAGGGGTTGATCCCTTGTATTATTTCATCGATCATCGCCTATTCCCTGTTTGGGGCTGTCACTGGCTGGAAACCACTCCTCGACACCCCCCTGTTCCGCTTTGACCAACCGTCAGAACTGTTGCTGTATCTTGTGCTGGGGATCATTTGTGCTCTGTTTGGTGTCGTTTATGTCAAATTCTTTTACGGTATGCGTGATGCCTTTCGCAAACTGCCACTGCCGAACTGGCTAAAACCAGCCCTTGGTGGATTACTCCTGGGAATTTTAGCAATGTTCGTCCCGCAGGTGCTCGGATCAGGTTACGGCTGGGTGCAAGCGGCACTCTACGGCCAAATGGCTCTCTGGGTGATGCTGGTTGTTGCTCTGGCTAAAATTGTCGCGACCAGCTTGACTATTTCATCAGGCGGTTCCGGTGGTGTTTTTGCCCCCAGTCTGGTGATCGGGGCAATGCTTGGCGGGACCTTTGGGGCCACCGCAGAAATTCTGTTCCCCATGCTGGTTCAAGATCCACGTGCTTACGTACTGGTCGGAATGGCCGGTTTTTTCGCCGGAGTCGCCAACGCTCCAATTGCTACCCTAATTATGGTCAGCGAATTGACCGGAAATTATGGCTTGCTTGCACCGTTAATGCTGGTCTGTGTCGTTGCAATGATCGTTATGCGCAAAAACAGCATCTATGAGCAACAGGTCGCCTGCCGTTTCGATTCACCTGCTCATCTCGGGGATTTTGTTATCGACATTCTGGAGGGAATTCAGATCCGTAGTCTATCTCGAAGAGGACGCAAACCAACATTGATTCCAGAAGGAATGACTCTCCCTGAGATTTTAGATAAAATTGCTCCAGCAAAAACCACTTACTATCCAGTTGTTAATGCTGAAGAGATGATGGTCGGAATCTTTTCGATGACCGATATCCGCCGTATTCTTAACGAGGATATCCCACCAACCTTAGTGATTGCAGGTGACATTGCAACAAAAAATGTAATTACCGCTACACCGAATGAACATTTGACCGACGTTATGAAAAAACTGACCGCTCGTAATCTGGATGAAATACCCGTCGTCGATCCCGAAATCCCGCAGAAAGTTCTCTACATGATGTCACGCCGCACCCTGCTTGCTCACTATGCTGAGCAGATGGAAAAAACCAAACACGACTTTCAAGAGTAGATATCTAGAACCTGCCGCTAACTTTTGGCTAAAGAATACCCACAAGAGGATTATGAATGAAACAGCTCGACTTTATTGTTATTGGTGGTGGCATTGTTGGCCTGGCAACCGCACGTCAATTACAGTTACAATTTCAGGGAGCAAAAGTTGTCGTTCTTGAAAAAGAGAAAAAACTCGCAAGTCACCAGACCCGGCACAACAGCGGTATCATCCATGCCGGAGTCTATTATGCACCCGGAAGTTTAAAAGCGCGTTTTTGCCGCGAAGGAAACCTTGAAACCAAGCAGTTCTGCCGCGAACACAACATCCCTTTTCGGGAAACCGGGAAATTGCTGGTAGCAACCGATGAGCAGGATGCCGAGCGGATGGAGGACCTGCTGGAACGCTGTCGGATAAATGAGATTGAAACAGAAGTTTTTGACCAACAACAGCTACATGATTTTGAACCCAATGTTGTCGGCGTTGCCGCAACTTGGGTCCCCTCATCTGGAATTGTCGATTTTGAGCAGATAACAAATAAATTAGCTGAGCAAGTCGCTGCAGCCGGGGGTGAAATATATACCAACTGCCTGGTAACGGGATTATCAGAAACCAATGGAGTTGAAGTCAAAACCAGCCTGGGAACTTTCTCAGCTCGTTTCCTCGTCAGTTGTGCCGGACTTTATTCTGATCGTATTATTCAGATGTTAGGCCAGCAACCTACATTTAAAATCCTCCCCTTTCGTGGCGAGTATTTCCAACTTCCAGCAGAAAAAAGCCAGATTGTGACCCACCCTATCTACCCGATTCCCAATCCTGAACTACCATTTTTAGGCATCCACCTGACCCCGATGATTGATGGATCACTGACTGTCGGCCCCAACGCCACCTTGGCGCTGGCACGAGAAGGTTACAGCCGCTGGAAAATCAACCTGCGCGATCTGGCAGAAATGCTCAGCTATTCAGGACTCTACCGCCTGGTCATGAAATATCC
>JAOZLQ010000222.1 GCA_029934755.1 Desulfuromusa sp.
CCAAAAGTCATAATCATCATGGATCCCACCATATACAGGGATGCACATTTGAATAGTTGAAAATTAACCTTTTCCGATGGCTTGGCGGCGGCATAAACAGACAATCCAATAATGCCAATAGCCATAATGGAAATCAGCCGTAGATAGCCCCAGGAAAGCCCGATAGCACTTGCGCCCAGACCAATCGATAAAGCTGCTAATATACTGGAAATTGCAATAATGATTCTGGTTGTACCAGGACCATATTTTTGTGAGAATGTTGGGATACCGGCACGATTGTAATCAGCCTGATTTTTAATGTTAAAAGTCAAGATATGTGTGGGAATCCACAACAGTATCGACAAGGCAAATAATATACCGATTGCATCAATTTCACCAACAGCCAATGCCCGACCGGCAAGAATAGGCATACCACCACTGATCCCGCCCCAAACTATCGACCAGGCTGTCCGACGCTTAAGCCATATACTATAAATTACATAATCAATAAAAAGACCGGCAAGAATAACAGCTCCGTAGAGTGGCTCGATCAAGAACGCCCAACCAACACCAACAGCTGATGTTATTATGCCAACTGCCAAAGCTTCGCCAACCTTCACCTCACCTGTAACCAGTGGGCGATGCAAGGTACGACTCATTTTGGCATCGATGTCGCGGTCCCAGACCATATTAAGAATTGTGCAGCCCGCAATGGCTAAAAACATACTACCCGCCAGAGAAAGCAATGATTGCCAACTTGCAACAGGGCAATTAGCACTGACATAACCAGCCATCCCCGTCAGCAGCAGAAGGCCTGTCTGCATACTCTTAATTAATTTCAAATAGTTTTTCATTGTTTTCTTCATAAGAGCTCCAACGGCTATTGTTAGTTGGCTAGTCAACACTCAGTAAGTAAAAGGATACTTACCGTTGCGACTAAAAAAAATGCCTTTAATTCCTAGCTATGGTCTTACTGATAAAATAAGTAAGTGTACGCTCACTACCATGGAATTCTCAGCCTCGTCAAGTCATTTTTATTACTTCTGCCATCACCATTGACCTTAGATACAATCAGAAATACGATTAAATTGACCTTATGTCACAACCCTGGTTCCGGCTAAGTTCAATACCAGGCTATTCTTTTTGCCCTATATTGTCTCCCAAGTTCAGGGACAATCTTTGAATTTCAACCCCATATAAAATTACAAAAATAAATTGACCGCTATCTCCTTAGAAAAACACTGTCACCCGACAAGGATTTTATGCCCGGTCTTCTGCAGATAATATTCATATCCTCCGTCATAGGACATCAGCGCACCATGATCTATCTCGAACACCCGGTCGACCAGGGATCGGAGAAAATGTCGGTCATGACTAACCAGCAGCAAAGTTCCAGCAAAACCTCTTAACGCTTGCAACAAAACTTCACGTGATTGGATATCCAAGTGGTTGGTCGGCTCATCAAAAATCAACAAATTCAGCGGCCGGCCAAGCAGGGTTGCCAGTACCAATCTCGACTTCTCCCCGCCAGAAAGCTTGTCGACCCGCTTATCGACATCATCTCCTTGAAATAGAAATGCTGCGCAGAGATTACGCAACACGCCGATGGTCTGTTGCGGCAAGGCATCTTGCACGGTTTCAAAAACTGTTTTTTTGGGGTTAAGTACTTCCATGGAATGCTGACTAAAATAACCAGGGAACACATTAGCACCGATCGTCACCGTCCCTTCGCTGGGCGCAGTCTGCCCGGATAAGGTTTTAAGAAATGTTGATTTCCCCGCACCGTTAACCCCAACCACCGCAATCTTATCGCCTCGCCTGACCATTCCAGAGACCCCAGAAAAAACCGGCTTTTCTCCCCCATCATCCAGTTGCCAGATTTTCCCTAAAGATTGAATCGCGATAACATCATCACCGCTGCGTGGTGGTGTGGTAAATTCAAACTTCACCGTTTTTTGCTCCGGTGGCAGTTCAATCCGTTCTATCTTTTCCAGCTTTTTCACTCGTGATTGAACCTGTGCCGCATGAGATGCACGAGCAGCAAACCGGGCAATAAACTCCTCTTCTTTGGCAAGCATTTCCTGTTGGCGCCTATGACTCGCAATCAACTGCTCACGCCGCACTTTTCGTTCACGCAGGTAAAAATCATAATTCCCTGCATAACTGGTGATCGACCCGTTGCTGATCTCGACAACTTTTGATACCAGGCGGTTCATGAAGTCCCGGTCGTGACTGGTCATTGCCAGTGCTCCCTGATAGTCATCCACCAACCAGTTTTCCAGCCAGACAATCGATTCAACATCCAAGTGGTTGGTGGGTTCATCGAGCAGCAGAACGTCTGGATTCAGGGTTAAAATCCGCGCTAAAGCAATCCGCATTTTCCAACCACCACTAAAGCTCTCAACCGGACGACCATAATCATCAGGGCCGATACCAAGACCAGTAAGAACAGTCTGAGCACGTGATTCCAAATCATAACCACCACGATGTTCAAATTCTTGCTGAACGTTTCCATAACGTTCCAGCAACTGGGTCATCTCATCATCTGACAGTGGATCACACATCCGTGCTTCCATTTTACGAATATCGTCTCTAAGTGCCACTGTTGCTTCGGAAGCAGCAACCACTTCTGCCAGGGCACTCCGACCCGACATATCCCCGACATCCTGTGAAAAGTAACCAATCACAGTTTTTTTTGCGCAGGAGATCTCCCCGTCATCCAGCCCCTCTTCACCAGTAATCAGTCTAAATATAGTCGATTTACCCGCACCGTTCGGGCCAACCAGACCGGTTCGACTGCCGGG
>JAOZLQ010000089.1 GCA_029934755.1 Desulfuromusa sp.
CAGGAATGATATGTTTGTTGGGGCACGGCTTGTCGTGCCCTTACGGCTTGCCGTGCCCTTAAATCAAGACCGTCGGTTTGCGGACCGACGACCGCCTTCATTTTCTTTGATCGCAAAGAAAATGAAGCAAAAGAAACTCTTTTTATTTCTTTCGCGCGGATGCCTGCGTTGTTTTGGCAGTAGATATTGAGTAAATAGTACTCAGCTTCGTTGCAGCTCTACTTAAGCAATATGGGCGTGAAAAAAAGGACTGCACATTAAATTAGTTGAGCGATTCGTCGCCTAACGAGACGTGAACGTCTCTAATGGCGAAAAAACCAAGTCAGAATAATTGGTGAAATTGGGGTGGACGATATTTACGCCTCACCCCTAAATCCTCACGTTCGTTTACTCTTCATTCCCTTGTGGAAGTATCAGATTTAGTAGCACTCCAACAACACCCGCCAGACCAATTCCACCCAGTTTGACGATTGTCAGATCAAAAGTCATTCCACCAATACCGAAAACCAGGATGATCGCAACGATAGCCAGGTTGCGTGGTTGCATCAGATCTGTTCCGGCTCTGACCAGAGTATTGATACCGATGACAGCAATGGCACCAAACAACAGAACCATAATTCCACCCATGATCGGAACTGGAATCGAGTTCAAGAAACCGCCCAGTTTGCCGATGAAAGCGAGAAGAATTGCAGTTATTGCCGCCCAGGTCATGATCGCCGGGTTAAATGATTTGGTTAGAGCTACTGCGCCAGAAACTTCTGAGTAGGTGGTGTTTGGGGGGCCACCAAGGAAGGCTGCAAAACTGGTTGCAACACCGTCACCGAGCAGAGTGTTTTCGATGCCGGGATCTTTTACGTAGTCTTTTCCAGAAATTCCACCGATTGCCAGAACATCACCAAAATGCTCAATTGCCGGGGCGATAGCAACTGGGACAATAAACAGGATTGCTTCGAGATTCCAGACTGGGAAGGTGAAGTCCGGCATGGCAAACCAAGGGGCTGCAGCAACTTTTTGCATCGAAATTAACGCCGGGCCAGTCCAGTTTTGCAGCGTACCCGGATCAAAAGCTGCTTGGGTGGAGGCGGTAAATCCAGTACCGTCAAGAATCATGGATGTGACATAACCAGCAACGATTCCACTTAAAATCGGGATTAATTTGAACAGCCCGCGCCCGAGGAGAGAGACTAGAATCGTAACTGCCAAGGCAACTCCAGCAATAATGTAGGCGGTTGTCTCCGGCACCAACCAGGCCGAACCATCACCGGTTCGGCCAGAGGCCATATGGATAGCTACTGGAGCCAAGACAAGTCCGATAACCATAATGACTGGCCCTGTAACGATTGGTGGTAGAACTTTGTGTAGGATGTCAGAGCCGAAGATCCGCACTATAAAGCTCAGGATCGCATAGAGTAGACCTGCTGCAACCAAACCACACATGGTTCCAGCAATCCCCCATTGGCCGACACCGTAGATTATCGGGGCAATAAAAGCGAAACTAGATGCCAGAAAAACTGGCACTCGGCCACGGGTAATCAGTTGGAAAATCAGGGTTCCGGCACCAGCGGTAAATAACGCAACATTGGCGTTAAGTCCTGTCAGTAGAGGAACCAATACTAGAGCACCGAAAGCAACAAACAGCATCTGGGCGCCGAGCAGGCAGTCCTTCAGGCGAAAATTATAATCTGTGGGGGATGGGGTTTGATTCATGTTTTAAGTCCTTCTCCGCAAAAGGTTGATGTCTTCTATTTGGTGCCGAATATTTTATCTCCCGCGTCACCAAGACCGGGGAGAATATAGCCGTCTTCATTCAGTCGTTCATCAATCGACGCAACATAGATATCAACATCGGGATGCTCTTTTTCGACCCGGGCGATTCCTTCTGGAACTGCGACCAGAAAGAGCCCACGGATACTGGTACATCCGGCCTTTTTCAGCATGTCGATACAAGCCACCAGTGAACCGCCGGTTGCCAACATCGGATCAAGGATCAAAGCTGTACGGTTGTCGATATTGCTGGTGAACTTTTCATAGTAGGTCACGGGCTCCAAGGTTTCTTCGTTGCGGTAGAGACCGACAACACTGACCCGGGCACTGGGGATCAGGTCGAGAACCCCGTCCATCATCCCTAGCCCTGCACGGAGAATCGGGACGACAGTAATCTTCTTTCCTTTGATTTTTTCCACATTGACTGGACCGTTCCAACCGGTGATCATTTCCGGCTCAGTTTCAAGATCCTTGGTCGCTTCATAAGTGAGTAATCGAGCGATTTCAGAGGCAAGGTCACGGAAATCTTTGGTGCTGATATCGTGTTGGCGTATCAGACCCAACTTGTGTTTGACCAGGGGGTGATTGACTTCAAAAACGGCCATGAGTTTCTCCTTGGGGAATGATTTTGACAGATTTAACAGCGCAGCATAAAAGTATCGATTCGGTTGGTCAAGGGCTTAACTGGTGATATTGTGTTAGTCTTGAGTAATGTTTTTTAAATAGCTGAAAAAAACTGACTTTCTTCTTTTCTGGAAGTTGCGTTATAGTGTCCGGTCGATCAGTTTTGGATGATTTTTGGAGTTAATGCAGATGGCGTCAGTTTCTATTAAACATCGTGCCGAATATTATGCCCTGCGAGTTGTTGCGGCCATTGTCAGGCTGTTGCCACGCAAGACAGCTCTAACTTTTGGCCGAGTGGTAGGGCGCCTGGCAATGAAAATTTTGCCGGATCGCTATAAACTGGCAAAAGAAAATATGCAGTTGGCGTTGCCAGAGTTGAGTGCAGTAGAGATTGAAGAGAATGTGCGGAAGAACTTTGAGCATATCGGAGCGAGTGGTGTGGAGATGCTACGACTGGATATGTTTAAGCATGGTAGTGATGATCTCAACCGCTATTTTGATCTTGAAAATGACCACCTGTTACGCGAGGCACTGGCGCTGAATAAGGGGGTCATTCTCCTGACCGCTCACCTGGGTTTTTGGGAAGCGGGGCACTTTATTATGTCCGAACTGGGACTTCCGTGTGCAGCCGTGGCAAAACCACTGAAAAATCCTTTGACCGATCGTTATTTTGCGGGAATTCGAACATTTTTTGGAACGGAGATCCTTAATAGTCGAAAAGGAGCCCGACGGATTCTGAAGTCATTACGGCAGAATCGAGCAGTTGTGGTTCTGCTTGATCAACATATTTCTCCACCGGGTTCAGTGCCCACGGAATTTTTTGGCCGTAAGGCATATACGACAACTGCGATTGCCAATTTAGCGATGAAATATCAGATCCCGATTGTGCCAATATTTTTTCTCAGACAACCCGATGATCGCTATAAGGTTTGGGCAGAGCCTATATTAATGTTGACCGGTGAAGGTGAGAATGCCATTGCTGAGAATACTCAACTGTTGACCGATATTATTGAAGCCGCGGCACGCAAGGATGTCAGCCAATGGTTCTGGATGCACAAACGTTGGCGGGTTAAACCCAAAAAATAAGAGGATAAAGGAAACGTGAGCAAAGAATTAAATCGAGAAATAGTCAAGCGTCGGACCTTTGGTATTATTAGTCACCCCGATGCCGGTAAAACGACTTTGACGGAAAAATTATTGTTGTTTGGCGGTGCAATTCAAATGGCTGGTACGGTCAAAGCGCGTAAATCGAATCGGCATGCCACCAGCGACTGGATGAGTATTGAGAAAGAACGGGGAATTTCTGTTTCGTCATCGGTGATGAAATTTAATTACCGCGATTTTGAAATCAATCTGCTTGATACCCCGGGCCACCAGGATTTTTCTGAGGATACTTATCGGGTTTTAACTGCTGTTGATAGCGCTCTGATGGTGATCGACAGTGCCAAAGGTGTCGAACCACAGACCGAAAAACTGATGGAAGTCTGCCGGATGCGCAATACGCCAGTGCTGACTTTTATCAACAAGCTCGACCGCGAAGGTCTGTCTCCCCTTGATATCCTCGCTGATATTGAGGAAAAGCTACAGATTGAATGTACACCGCTCTCCTGGCCAATTGGGATGGGAAAACGTTTTAAGGGGGTTTATAATCTCTACCGAAAAGAATTGAACCTGTTTCGATCCGGTGATGACGTACGCAGTACCAAAACAGTAAAAATTGCTGACTTGAACGACCCACAGTTAGATGAACTGCTCGGGAGTCAGGCGGATGAATTGCGGGAGGATATTGAACTGCTGGAGGGTGCGGCAAACCCGTTCAGCCTTGATGATTATCTGCGCGCCAGTCAAACACCGGTTTTCTTCGGTAGCGCCATCAATAATTTTGGTGTGCAGGAGATGCTTGATGCTTTTGTTGAACTGGCTCCAGAACCTGGTTTGCGGGAAACAGTAGAACGGATTGTTGAGCCAAATGAGGAGCAATTCTCCGGATTTGTGTTCAAAATTCAAGCAAATATGGATCCGGCTCACCGTGATCGAATTGCTTTCCTACGAATTTGTTCAGGCAAGTTCACCCGGGGGATGAAAGTGAAACATCACCGGATTGGCAAAGATGTTGTGCTATCGAACGCCACCATCTTTATGGCTCAGGATCGAGCTCATGTCGAGGAAGCCTATCCTGGTGATATTATAGGGCTACATAACCATGGGACAATAAAAATTGGTGATACTTTTACGACCGGAGAGGTGCTGAAATTTACCGGAATTCCCAGTTTTGCACCGGAGCATTTTCGCCGGGTGCGTTTGAAGGATCCGTTGAAATCAAAACAGCTACAAAAAGGTTTAACTCAATTGGCAGAAGAAGGTGCGGTGCAGGTTTTCAAACCAGTGACCGGGGCAGAATTCATTCTCGGGGCAGTTGGTGTATTGCAGTTTGACGTAACAATGGAGCGACTTAAGGCAGAATATAATGTTAACGCTGTCTATGAGGGTGTTGATTATACGACTGCACGTTGGGTTGAATGTGACGATCGGAAATTGTTTGAAAAATTCCAGCAGAAAGAACAAGGTCGCCTGGCGCATGATGCAGAAGGTCATTTGACCTATCTGGCAGCAAGTGAGTGGCGTTTGGGGCACACGATGGAACAATGGGAAGGGGTCAGGTTTCTCAAGTCACGCGAACATAGTTGATCGCAGATAAAACCAAAACAGTTTTAGAAAAGGGGGTCACATCGTGGCCCCTTTTTTTATTGTTTGTTCGTGTGTTTTTCTGTTATATTTATTTTTGTTCATTATCTAATTATCATTTTTTTTGGAGTCTGTCGTTGAATAGGATCTCTTTCTTCTGTTGTTGGTTATTGTTGGTCTGCTTTAGCTGCCTTATTTTGGTGTCTCCAGTGCTGGCTGAGGAACGCTATAAGGTACTGGTGGTGTTCAGCTATGAGCAAGATTATCTCTGGGAGAGTGAGATCCGTGAAGAAATAGAAAAAATTCTCAGCCCGTTTGCGGATTTATCATTTTTTTATATGAATACCAAAATAGCACTGGAGAAGGGTTCGGACAAAGCAGCTGAAGCATTTGCTCTCTATCAAAAAATACAACCAGATGGGGTTATTGTCGGTGATGACAATGCTCAATCACTGTTTGTTGTCCCTTATCTTAAAAATCGTGTTTCAACACCAGTTATCTTTTGCGGAGTTAACGCGGAACCAGAAGCATATGGTTACCCAGCGAATAATGTTTCTGGAATTCTGGAACGTTATCATTTCGAGGAAGGACTTTCTCTTAATCGGCAAATCGTGGGCAAAACAGAAACGTTTGCAATTATGGTCAACGAGAGCCCCCTTGCTGATCTGATTGACCGACAACTTACAGCTGAACGGGATGAATTATCTGCGAAACTGATTGCATTTCTGCGCCCGAAAACTTTGACCCAAGCGGTCAATATGGCTCAGAATATTCGGGACAAGGTTGATTTGCTTATGTTGATGACACTTAAGGGAATTGTTGATAACGAGGGGAGGCCTGTCAATGATGGCGAGAGTCTTCCTGCTGTCGTTGAAGCTTTTAATAAACCGATCACGGCGACTGCTGATTTTGTTGTGCAATATGGTGCACTGAGTGGCGTGCTTGCCAGCGGCCAAGAACAGGGCCAGCAGGCTGCCACTATGCTTTTGAGTGCCATGCGTGGTGTTCCTATGGATCAGTTATCAGTGACCCGTAATTATCGTGGTAAGCGAATAATCAATGTATCAGCTGCAAAGAAGCTGGGTATCGTTCTGAATCCGATGGTTTTGCGGGGTGCAAAGTTGGTGAGAAGTGAAAAATAAACTTTTTTTGATATGGTTTGAGCAATGATTTTGCAGGGTCGTGGAACGATTAAAAGCCGGCTGGGACAGATGTCTTTGGTTGTTTCCTTGGTTTTTATTATGATTGCTGCCGTCTTGTATTTTGTTTCAGGAGGGGTTCGTTCGAAGATTGATACGATCGTAGATGATAGTCTTCAAATCGTAGTTAAAAATGCGCATAATAGTCGTAATTTTGGATTGTTGAATGCGCGGCTAAGTGTTCTTAAAAATACTTTTTATTTTGAAGATCAATGGTTTGAAGTCGAAAAAAAAGGGATTCTGGAGGATATCGAAAAATTACAGCAGGCCGTTTCTGGGTCCTATCTAGAAAAGCCTTTTGCACAATTACAAGCGGAGTTTTCTGTTTATTTGGAACGCCGTGAATGGGTTAACTATCTTCTGTTTTGGCGCTCTGAGCAGGATAAAGATATTGGCGAGCTATTCTCACTCTTGCAGGAAATAATAGCTGAAAAAACCATTAAATTGACACTAGATGGGTACGAGACTGATTATCTGGATCAGTTAGTCCTTTTGATTTCTGGATATCGGGAAAGTTTATTTGAAATTGCCAAGCTCAATGCAGAAGAGAACCCTGTACATTTACTTTCTGTTCCTCTTGACGCTCCTATCCCCTTAGAAATTGAATTGCAAAGTCTGGTTATGCGGTTGCGCACAATAACAGCTTCAGAGCCGCCTATTGATCGTTTAGGACAACATTTGGTTGACCGTTTTTCTCACTATCAATACCTGATGCAACAGTATCATCTAGAGATGGTTTGGCTGGGGAAATTGAGCCGTGACTTGGATCAACGGACAGTACAAATATTGTCTGCTATGGAGCAACTTGACCAACAAGCTGCTGCAACAATGGTCAAGTCTAAGCTTGAAATCCGAAAAACCATACTGACATCGATAGCATTTGCACAGCTTCTTCTCCTGTTCCTTGCTGTTTTAATCTGGGCTGTTCTTAGAAATCTATTTCAAAAACATATTCAGATTCCTATGGCTTTGGTCGGTGAACGGTTGGAGTTGTTTCAGCAGGGTGATCATAATTCACCAATGCAGTTGGGTCGAGTTGATGAATGGGATGATCTTGAAACAGTCTTTAATCAGATGCTTACTGATCTTCAGGAGAGCCTTTCTGCTCTGCAAGAATCTGAACAGCGCTATCGGGATATTTTTAACAATTCGACTGATGGTATTTTTCAAGCTGAAGTCTCTGGAAAACTTATTAATGCCAACCCCGCTTTGGCAGAAATTTTTGGTTACGATTACGATAATGAACTTGAAGCAATGGCTAAAATGGAAGGGCTTAATATTCAGGAGGGTATTTATTTTCGGCCAGAAGATCGTGATCGGTGGATCAGTTTGCTGCAACAGCGTGGCGCAGTACGTGATTTTGAAGTTCAGATGTTGCGCAACAATGGAGATATCTTCTGGGCAGCAGTTAATGGCCACTTGGTTCAGAATTCTGCCGGACAGATTATCCACATTGAGGGGACACTAAGGGATATCTCTATACAGAAAACTGATCAAGAATCGATTCAGCAGTTACAGATCTATCTGCAGAATATCGTCGATTCAATGCCCTCAGTGTTGATTGGTGTCGATATGAACATGGAGGTGACACTCTGGAATAAGCGTGCTGAACAGGAAAGTGATCTTACGGCGGAAGAAGCCAAGGGACTTCCCATGACCGAAGTTTGTCAATTGTGTGACCCTGTGGCTTACACGCCAAAGCTGTTGGAGGCAATACGTACCAGAGAGCCGACCAGATTGTTGAAAGTTGAGAGTAGCAAAAAGGCGAAGAATGGAAGTAGCCGTTTCCTTGATATTTTGATCTATCCGCTTTCTCTGGCCGAGACAAGTGGTGCGGTTATTCATATGGACGATGTTACTGAACGAATGCGTTTGGAAGAGATGATGGTTCGTTCAGAAAAAATGCAATCTATTGGTGGCTTGGCTGCCGGATTAGCCCATGAGATTAACAATCCATTGGCGGTTATTTTGCAGAATGTTCAAGTCTTGACTCGACGTCTATCTCCTGATCTGGACAAAAATCGAAAAGTAGCTCAAGAACTTGGAACAACGATTGAGGCCATCGGTGAATACATCAGTCTGAGGGGATGTGAAAAAATGCTTCATTCAATATCAAATGCTGGGCAACGAGCAGCAAAGATTGTTGAAAATATGCAGAGTTTCAGCCGTCGAGGAGCATCTAGTTTTACCCCCTGTATCCTCTCAGATTTGCTCGAGAGAATGGTTGAACTTGCTGGTAGTGACCATAATATGCGGCATCATTTCGATTTTAAGAAGATTCGTATTGTTCGTGATTATCAAACCGTTCCAGAAGTATGTTGCGAAATCAGTCAAATTCAGCAGGTCTGTCTCAGTTTGTTAAAAAATGCAGCACAGGCCTTGAGTTCTAACGCGGAGGGGGCACAGATGACTTTGAAAATTCTGCCCCATGGAAAGAACCATGTCTCCTTGCAGATTGAAGACAACGGGCCGGGGATGGAAGCGGATGTTGCTGCGAGGATATTTGATCCCTTTTACACAACACGAGAGGTTGGGCAAGGTACTGGGCTGGGGTTGTCGATTGCATATTTCATTGTGACCCAAAACCATAATGGTAATTTGAGCGTGATATCTGAGATAGGTAAGGGAACCTGCTTTACGATGATATTACCGCTGGAAAATGGAACCAAACCCCTTATTGTTTGAGTCATACTTTTTTGCGATTAGCACTAATCTTCAGCCACTGAAATGGTAGGCTCAATATTTGATAGTTTGGCAGCAAAAACATATCGCTTCGCGAGCACCCCCATCCCAACCTTCCCCCATAAAGCGGGGAAGGAGTAAAGTCCCCTCTCCCCGACTTGTGGGAGAGGGTTAGGGAGAGGGGAAGGTCTTG
>JAOZLQ010000223.1 GCA_029934755.1 Desulfuromusa sp.
AATAATTCAATCAGATCAAAGGATATTGTATTTCAACCATTTTACCAGCGGACGGATAATCGTTGTAGGATTCAGGACTCCTTCAACGCGTAACCAGCACCCCTGACTGTATGGATCAGTTTTTTATCAAATTTCTGGTCAATCTTATTACGCAAATAATTGACATAGACATCAATGATATTGGTGAAAGAGTCAAATGTATAGTCCCAGACATTTTCAGCAATCATCAGTCGAGTCAGAACTCGATTTGGATTGCGGATAAAATATTCCATCAAGGCATATTCCTTGGAGGTAAGAGTAATTTCCTCCCCAGCACGCCAAACTTTATGAGCAACCGGGTCAAGGCGTAGATCCGCAAAAAATATTTCTGCACCACGATCATTGGAACCACGACGAATCAACGCCCGGCAGCGTGCAACCAGCTCGACAAAGGCAAAAGGTTTGGCAAGATAATCATCTGCGCCGATATCAAGACCGGTGACCTTGTCATCAACGGAATCACGAGCGGTCAAACAAAGGATTGGTGTTGTGATGTTTTTATCGCGAAGATATTTAACTGCTGCCAGCCCATCCATTTTAGGCAACATAATATCCATTAGAATCAAATCAAAATTTTCTGCCTCTGCTTTTTTAACTCCCTCTTCCCCGTCAAAAGCGACATCGACAGAAAAACCTTCTTCCTCAAGCCCCCGCTGAATAAAAGTTGAAACCTTTTTTTCATCCTCAACAACAAGAATCCGCATCGGTTGTCTCCTTTGTTCGCAATAGTTAATTCACTGAATTAAATTGTTACTTTTTATTATTGATGAATTGATTTTATAATAATAAGAAACTTATTAGATCAAATTAGCAGAAATCACAATGAGCCTCAAGAAAAAACCGTTATTCAGACACTTTATAGATAGGTGGAGGGATACGGATAAAGAAATCATCAAACCAAACAATGAATTTATTAGATTTCTTTGTAGCTTTCGGCTAAAGAAGACAAACGATCTGCATCAAGAATTTCGATTTTTTTACCGTGAACATGAATGACCTCATCATCGGACAATTTACGAAAGGTTCGCGATAACGTTTCGCTCGTGGTCCCGAGGTTTGATGCCAATTGAGTTTTAGAAATAGGCAGTAAAAGCGATATGTTTTGTTCGCCATCAAGACTCAATAAGTACCGTGCCAATCGAGCGGGAACATCACGAAAGCTGAGATCTTCGATCTGTACTGTAAACTGACGCAAAAAACGGGACAACCCAGCAATTATATTTATTGCCAGTTGTGAATGCTGATGTAACAGATTTATAAATTCCCGTTTTGGGAAAAATAACAGGGTGGAAGTATCCAAAGTTTCAGCAAAAGCAGGATACCGACCATCATCAAAGATAGCAGCCTCAGCAAAACTATTTCCAGGCTGAACCATATGCAAAATCCGCTCTTTACCGTCCGGAGATAATTTATAGACTTTGACCTTGCCGGAAGCAACGATGTAGAAACCTTCTGCCTCTGCTCCGTCCTCAAACAGAACTTCCCCCTTATTAAATTTACGGATTCGAAGAATCGACAATAATAAGTGCAGATCAGTTGTAGTCACACCGTTGAACAAATGACACTGTTTAATAATTTCTGAAGAATCAATATTCACTTATGACACCTGAATGTATATTAAAATTCTTATCGTATGCTTGTATTTTTGCTATAATGCATGACCAAAAAAATAAAGGACTAAAGAATGAAGTTATTTCAAATACTTATAATCAGCTTTTTAATTCTTGTCAATTCAATAAGTATGGCATTTTGTCAGGATATCACTCTTTCCTGGGATCCCAGCCCTACACCAGAAGTTGATGGATACAAAGTTTATTATAAACAAGACAATATGGATTTCCCTTTTGATGGAACCGGTGCCGCAGAAGGGACTTCACCCGTTGATGTCGGTAATGTTTTATCAACCACATTAACTGGCTTAAGCGATGGAGTAACTTACTTTTTTTCTGTCACTGCTTATGATAATAACGAGGCAGAGAGTTCTTATTCCAACATAGTCAGTAATAGCTGGCTACCTTCACTGGCAATTCCAACTGATAGGGCTACCAATGAACCCGTACCCGTTACCTTTCGTTGGGAGACTGCGCCATCTGACTATGATGTTACATATACGCTCTATTACGGAACTGATCAAAATGAAGTATCCAATGCAAACGTGATATTCATAGCGCCCCCAGTTTCCGGAAATAAAAACATTCCCTCTTTTGCAATTATCATTTTGGTCACCCTGTTTCTGCTCAGAATGGCATATAGATTTCCACCCAAACTAAAGCATTCACGACAAACTATCAGTTTTCTGCTCGTTGTGCTCCTTGGGGGATTTTTAACAGCCTGCGGAGGTGGCGGAGGTGGTGGGGATTCAGCAACTGATCGATCTGCCGCAAGCCCAACAGAATCAGTTCTTTATTCTGTCAATAAAGGGAGTAGCGACTACCATCAGGCCTATGACCTGGAAGCATCAACAACCTATTTCTGGAAGGTTGTCGCTACCGACACACAAGATCCAAATCTGACTTACGAAAGTGAAGTTCGACAATTCACCACGGAAGATTTTTAAGCACGTTTCACACTTAACGTGTTACTAAAAGTGACAAGATCATCAAGATTGATGAAGCCCATGCTTCTTAAGAAGATCATAAAATGTTGGTCGACTTACGGCCAGATCCTCTGCAGCCTTGAGAATATTACCTTGTGCCCTTTCCATAGCTTGCTGCA
>JAOZLQ010000090.1 GCA_029934755.1 Desulfuromusa sp.
AATCAGCAGTAAATGATGCGGTTGACTCTTCTGCGTAAAAATCTTCTATAGTTGCAACACCCTCTTCTTCAACCTCAACTGCCAGATCCTCACCCTGCCGGATCAACCTCATCCCCTCTGGAGGAAGCTGAGTTATCTCATCAACAAGGGTGTAATTTGCTTGTACCTGCGCTTCCAGAGCTTGTAGCTCTGCAATAGAAAATTTACGCATAGAACCATCGGGCAAGCTTTCAACTAAGACTGTTTGCGACATAACATAACCTCCTCATCCAGAGTGAATGGTACGTTTTGTGGTCAGCAGTTGCGAAGATGTGTGTACCCCAAATTTTACAGACTGCGTAAAGCGTACAATACTTTTCATTAAATACTAGGATACATACAACAAATCATAACAAAATCCACAAACGACGAAACCATGTTCTATTTTAGCTCAATTGGGATATGTAAATAAAGCTCCGTCCATAGCCTTACCCAGCAGCATCGATGGTCTGCCTCTGTAATAATTTTTATTGCAGGCCACATTTCAGAATCGAACTGCTTAACATATGAGGCGATAACGCTTGGTGGTAATATTTTATCTTGGCCACCGACAAAATGATATTGAGGTATGTTTTCCAGGGGTTTATAGAAACTGACTGGGTTCAGTGATTCTTTCAGAGGGGAGACATGATGAAGATCGGTCCAGGCACGATGATCAAGGTTTCCAGCAACAGTAACCAACCGGGCGACATCAGTCCTTCTGGCCGCAACAAGTGCTGCAATAGCCCCACCACCAGAATAGCCGATCAGCTGAAACCTCTTGACTGCATAGCGTTGTTTCAGTTGGTCAAGTGCTTGATCGTAAGAACTGACAACCTCAGGAGAAAATCTACCAGATGACCAAAACTGCTTAGCACAATTACGAGATTGACCGTACTGGCAGGGTCGGGCCAGATAGACAACCGCAGCATCAGGATGACGCAGGGCCAGCTTCAACCCAAGAGGATTGACTGGGGTTGGATCATCGGAAACCTGTGAGCGAGTCAACCATGCAAGGCCATCCCCTTCAAAGTAGATCGTAAGGAGATTATGTGGTTCAGTCTGTTGGGAAGGGGCAAATCCGCTTAAATCAAAAAGTGTTGTTGAAAGGCAGAACTCTGACCACCCCGCAGCTTCGGCTAATTGAAGTGCTTGCTGCCGACGTTCTTTTGCAGAGGGGATCGCGCAACTAGTCAGAAATAACAATAAAATAACTATTTGCACATAACGCTGAAAATATTTCATTGGTTTTCTCTGTTAGCTAAAAATGGCGATAGGGTCAGGTTCATAGGTCAACCATGAATCCTGACAAATAACAAAAGCCCAACAAACACTTAGATTGTTGGGCTTTTGCTTGCACTACTTCAGTATGGGTAGAACCTAGAATGGAATTTCATCATCAGGGTTAAATACCGGCTCCTCAAAACTACCGCCCTGTTGCGGAGCACTGTTATTACTCTGAGCATTTTGATTCTGACCACCTTGATTATAGCTTTGACCACCCTGATTCTGATTCTGATTCTGGCTACCAGCATAGCTACCGCCGCCACCCTGCTGGTTATCATCACGACTACCAAGCATCTGCATTTCATTCATGACAACCTCAGAGATATAACGCTTGTTGCCATCTCGGTCATCATAAGAGCGGTTCTGAATTTTACCCTCGATATAAATCTGCTTCCCTTTATGTAGATATTTTCCACAAATTTCAGCAAGTTGCCGCCAGGCAACGATATTGTGCCACTCTGTTTTAGTCTGCTTGTTCCCGTCACGATCCTTATAACGCTCCGTTGTTGCTAGCGAAAATGTCGTAACCGCTGTACCTGATGGAGTGTAGCGCAGCTCTGGATCCTTACCCAAGTTACCAACCAGAATGACTTTATTAACTGACATAAAAACCTCCCCTTATTTGTGAATTGCCAAAAGTTATTGTTACTTATCAAAAGAAAGTGTCACTGAGCAGGGATGCATTGACTGCGCTGAACAGTTTGTTCACAACGATGTTTGCAGAATCGAAAAGTTTATCACGATAATTTTTCAAGGCCAGCATACTACACGTTTTAAAAAGTTACTGAAAGTCAATTTCCTCAAAGAAGGGGTTCAGACAAAATATCCAGACACAACTATTTGGAATCAGTGTAAGTTTTTTCATTTTACTGATGGTAGTTTCATACAACACGTCAATACCTTACAAATTGACCGTCTCGCTTAGACACTTAAAATTTCCTTATTTTTAAAAATCAGGCTATACTGCTATTTCGTGTAAATCAGTTCGGGGAGAGACAAATGGCACTATCGGAACTAGACTTATACAAAAATATCTACCTTCAAGCTAAAACCCCCATTTGTGTTCTTTCTCCTGAAGGGACTATTCTACAAATCAATCCTGCCCATAAAAAGCTTTTCGACAAAACAAAATTCCTGTCAGTGGGAGATTCATTCTCTCTCTGCACCAACAATGATCAATTATTAGTTCTACTGGATAAAATCGATAAAGATCACCATTTTGATCAAGAAGTTGAGCTAGTAAAGGACAATGGGGACACTCTACTTGTAAATATTTCAGCATCTGGCATCAGAGATGAATCTGGAAATATTTCTGCCATCATCATCATTTCTCGGGATCAGACACAACGCCGTGAGAGTGATAATCAACTTATGCGTTTTCACAATATGGTTGATCAATCCAACGATGCTTTTTTCATTATTGATGCTAAAACCAGTCGGATTTTGGATGTCAACCTAAAAGCCAGTATACGTTGGGGCTATAGTCGTGAAGAAATACTTCAACTAGGCATTATTGATCTAAACCCTACTTATCAGGGGATTGAAGGCTGGCTGAAGCGGATGGCTGACATGCGGAAAGACATTGCCTCCATTTTTGAAACAATTCACAAAACTGCAAGTGGCGAAACCTTTCCAGTCGAAATCAGTCATCAATATATTAAAAATACCGGCGATGACTACATTATTGCTGTCGTCCGCGACATCAGTGATCGGAAAAAACTGGAGGAACAGCTCCGCCAGGCACAGAAAATGGAGTCTCTCGGCACCTTGGCTGGCGGAATTGCGCATGATTTCAACAACATTCTGAGTGCCATTATAGGTTATACACAACTGGCTCAGCTCCATATCCCACAAGAGTCCAAAGCCTTTAATGCCTTACAACAGGTATCAGTAGGAGGACAAAGAGCAGCAGAATTGGTGAAACAAATTCTGACCTTCAGCCGCAAAACTCAGCATCGTTTGGCTCCGGTTGAAGTTCAGAAAATCATCACTGAGGCGTTGAAACTCCTGCGCCCATCTCTCCCAACCACCATTGAGATCCGACAAGATATTGATACTCACTGTCCCGTCATTCTTGCCGATGCAGTACAAATTCATCAAGTAATTATGAATCTCTGCACCAATGCCTACCATGCTATGCGTGAGCAGAAGTCTGGAATTTTGGAGATTTCTCTTAAGAAAATTAATATTCAACAACAGGTAACCATCCCACAACTTGATCTTCAGAGCGGAGATTATCTCCAGCTATTAATCAGTGACAACGGTATCGGGATGGATAAAAAAATATTACAGAAAATTTTTGAACCTTATTTCACAACAAAACCATTAGGTGAAGGAACGGGACTGGGATTAGCCGTTGTTCACGGAATAATTCATGATTTTGGTGGACATCTATCTGTTTACAGTGAACTCGGGCAAGGAACCTGTTTTAAAATTTATTTACCAGTTCCAGAAACACCTTCAACTATTGAAGAAGAAAAAATTCTTTCTAAAATCCCACTGGGCTCAGAACACCTTTTAATTGTCGATGATGAGGAACCAATTTCCGAGTTAATCAAAGCAATATTGGAACGTTATGGATATCAAGTGACCAACACCATTTCAAGTTCTGATGCGTTACAAATATTCACACAGACCCCTGAGTTATTTGACTTGGTTATCACTGATTATGCCATGCCACAGATGAATGGTATCGACCTGGCAACAGAGCTTTTTAAAATTCGTCCAGAGCTGCCAGTCCTTCTCTGCACTGGTTTCAATGATATTACCAATACTGAAAAAGCGTTGCAAAACGGCATCAAAGTCTGCATCAATAAACCGATACAAGCAGATCAATTGGCTCTGATGGTGCGAAAAATTTTAGACAAAACTTAATGGGGCTCCACTCAATCTTATCCTTATCTCTTCGAATTATTTGACGAACTCCCCCGTAAATCAGTATTATGATAAGTTGATATTCTTCTGGAGAAATTTTCATGTTGCGCACGTTTTTTTTCTATTTGCTTTTTTTCCCATTAACCCTCGTAGCGACTGTTCTAACACTTTTCGTTTCGCTATTTGGACAAGACAAGCCCCACCCTATTATTCGTTTCTGGGGACGAAGCAGTCTGCTTTTAGCTCACTTAAAAGTACAGGCCAAAGGGATCGAAAACATTCCCTATGATAATCCAGCCATCTATATTTCCAATCACCAGAGTAATTTTGATATTCCGATTATCTACGCGGGGTTACCGACCCAGTTTAGCTGGATAGCCAAACAAGAACTATTCAAGATTCCACTTTTTGGCCTGGCAATGAAACGTAGTGGTCTTATTCCTATTGATCGCTCTAATCAACGCAAAACGATGCACAGCATTATTGTAGCTGCACAAACAATTAGAGAAGGAACTTCAGTGGTTATTTTTCCCGAAGGGACCCGCAGTCCAGATGGCCAACTCCAAAAGTTTAAAAAGGGAGCTTTATTAATTGCAGCGAAAGCACAAGTGCCAGTCGTTCCAATCGCTATTCACGGCAGTTATAAGATTCAACCCAAGGATAGCTGGAAAATCCATGGGGGATCACTCACTATAGAATTTCTTCCACCGATCAACACTGATGGACTAAAAAATAGTGATCTCGACGCATTAACCAATAAGGTACACGATCAAATTGCTGACCGCCTACAAGGAGCAATGACAAATGTCTGACAATCTATCCGAAAAGCTACAACTGCTCCCCTTTGGCGGTCTTGGCGAAATCGGCATGAACTTAATGGGAATTGAATACGCAGGAAAGATTCTACTAATCGATTGTGGGTTAATGTTTCCCGAAGCCTACATGTTTGGTATCGATTTGGTTCTGCCGGATGTCAGTGCCCTGGAAAACCGTACCGAAGATATTGTCGGGCTGGTTTTAACCCACGGCCATGAAGATCATATCGGGGCAATTCCTTTTCTATGGAAACAACTTGGAGAGCCAATCATCTACGGAACCTGTCTCACGCTTGGATTGTTACGCAACAAATTAACAGAGTTCGAATTGGATCATCAGGTCGAATTGGTACAGATTCAACCGCGTGAAAAAATCGATTTATCCCCTTTTGAAGTTGAACCATTCCGTGTGGCTCATTCTATTGTTGATGGGGTTGGATTCGCCATTAAAACCCCGGCAGGATTGATCATTCACACCGGAGATTTTAAGATTGACCAAACCCCGGTTGATGGAGAAACTACCGATTTAGCACGACTGGCAGAACATGGAGAAGAAGGGGTTCTTCTGCTTCTAGCTGATTCGACCAATGTTGAAAATGAGGGATACACCCTATCAGAACGTACCGTTGGCAAAGCCCTGGAAGAGCTGATTCCACAATGTCAACAGAGGGTGATTGTCGCAACCTTTTCATCCAATATTCACCGGATCCAACAAATTGCTGATGCGGCTAAAATTGCCGGACGAAAATTATTGATTAATGGACGCAGTATGGTCAGCAATGTTGATATTGCCAGACAGTTGGGCTACCTGACAATTGCGGAAGAACAGTTCATTGGCCTGCGGGCCATGCGCGACTTACCTCCTGAGCAGGTATTAATCATCACCACCGGCAGTCAAGGGGAACCACTCAGTGCATTGATGCGGATTGCCCTGGGAGATCATAAGAAAATTGAATTGGAACCCGGTGATACAGTTATTCTATCGTCCAAATTTATCCCCGGAAATGAAAAGGCCATCAGCGATCTGATTAATAATCTCTATCGCCGTGGTGCCGAAGTTTTTTATGAAAAAACCAGTGAAATTCATGTCTCTGGTCATGCCAGTCGTGAAGAGTTAAAACTGGTGCATAATCTGGTCAAACCAAAATATTTTGTCCCGGTACACGGTGAGTATCGCCACTTGGTCAAACACAAACAGCTTGCGATCGAAATGGGGCTACCAGAGGAGAATACTCTGGTTTTGGAAAATGGCCAGAAACTCTCGGTAGGAACGGAAGGTTTGAATCTGGAGGAGCGATTTGAAACTGGACGGGTATTTGTCGATGGTAAAGGTGTCGGGGATGTCGGAACCATGGAAATACGTGACCGGAGACACTTAGCCAACCATGGACTCGTTATTCTGATGCTGGCCATTAACCAATCAACAGGAGCAATTGTTCAGGGACCGGATATCTTTACCAAGGGATTTGTTCCTGAAGACAATGAAGAAAGCGAGGCACTGCTTGCTGAAGCAAAGCAAGCGGTCTGTGATCTGCTTAATGAACACAGCCAGGAGATGCTCAGCGACTGGGAGGAATTAAGGGTTGAAGTGCGTAAGGTACTGCGACGTTGTTTCAACAAGCGGATTGCTCGCAGACCCTTGATATTACCTCTGATTCTGGAATTATAACTACAGTAATCATCCACAAATAACAGGAACAATTACGCTATTGATTGTTTACTGGTCGACGGCAGGATAATCAGGTATTCTCTGCGATACTCAGCATCTCACCGTTAATAATCTTCACAAATTGAAAAGATAGAAATAATGAGTAAAGAAATTCCAGAAATTCCCACTGAAAATCGCATGCGTAAAGAAATCCTTGGATGGGTCTGGCTGGCACTGGGGATATTCCTTCTCATCTGTCTGGGTAGCTACAGTAACGACGATCCCTCTTTCAACAATAACCTCAATCCCCGGCACATCAACAATTTGGTCGGGGTCTTTGGTGCCCATTTAGCAGATCTTCTCTACCAGACATTCGGCCTAACCGCTCTCCTCTGGCCACTGGGTTGCTTAAATCTTGCCTGGCGTTGGCTGAAGTTTCGTGAAGTTCATTTCCGCAGCGTCAGACTGATTGCCTTTCTTCTACTGCAGATGACCCTTGGTGGTCTGTTAGCACTTAAATTTACTACTGTGCAACTTTTCAGTAGCCAGATCAATGAAGCGGGAGGAGCCATTGGCAGAGTTCTGGTGCAACTACTATCACGCTATCTCAATATTGGTGGTGCTGCCCTTATCCTGATCGTTTTTTTCCTGGTTTCGCTGATCCTGTCAACCCGTTTTTCGCTAGTACTATTTTTTGACGGCATCATGGAACGTTCCGGGCGACGTCTGGAACGGCGTCGTGAAACCCGGTTGGCACGCAAAGAACTCCGCAAAAAGGAAAAAAACACGTTGGAAATTCATACTCCAACAATTATTCATCCTGAAACAAAAAAGCTGACGGAGACAAAACCTAAAAAAGGGAAGAAACAAAACAAAACGACCGATGAAGAGAATCAAGTTGCTTTTTCCTTTCTGGAGCCCAGTGGCACTTACCATATGCCGGTTTCCTCACTATTAAATCACGATGGCGACGATCCAAAACCGATTGACCGCGACAGTTTGACCATGGCAGCCCGGATGCTGGAGAAGAAACTTCTCGATTTCAATGTTGAAGGAGATGTGGTTGAAGTCAAGCCTGGGCCCGTTGTGACCATGTACGAATTCGCCCCGGCTCCTGGAGTCAAAGTCAATAAAATAGCCAACTTGCAGGATGATCTGGCAATGGCACTGCAAGCAGTTTCAATCCGGATTGTCGCACCGATTCCAGGTCGCGGCGTGGTCGGCATCGAGATTCCCAACAAAGATCGCGAAATCGTCTACCTGAAGGAAATTATCGAATCGAAAGCCTTCCAGAAAACTGGCGGAAAATTACCGATGGCACTCGGCAAAGATATCTTCGGCCAGGTGATTGTCTCTGATCTGGCTAAAATGCCCCACCTGCTGGTTGCTGGTTCCACCGGTAGTGGTAAATCGGTATCGATCAACACCATGATTCTCTCACTACTCTATCGTGCGACTCCAGAAGATGTCCGGTTGATTATGATCGACCCGAAGATGTTGGAACTGTCAATTTACGAGGGAATTCCCCATCTACTCTTGCCAGTGGTCACTAATCCAAAAAAAGCTTCACTTGCCTTGGCCTGGGCAGTACGGGAGATGGAACGCCGCTATCAACTGATGGCAGCCAAAGGGGTGCGTAATCTCGAAGGTTATAATCGTAAGTTGGCCAAAGAAGCCAAAGAAGCGGAAACCCTGCCGCCCGAACCAGAACAGATCGAAGAAGTTTTGGATGCCCGGATGGATACGCCACCACTACCACAACCCGAAGACGAGCTGGAACATGGCCACCTTCCCTATATCGTCCTCGTTGTTGATGAACTAGCCGACCTGATGATGGTTGCCGGACGTGAAGTTGAAGAGTCCATCGCCCGTCTGGCACAAATGGCCCGCGCTGCTGGAATTCACCTGATCCTGGCAACCCAGCGTCCAAGTGTCGATGTCATCACCGGTCTGATCAAAGCCAATTTTCCAACCCGTATTTCCTTTAAGGTCTTCTCCCGGGTCGACTCACGAACAATTCTTGACTCGATGGGAGCAGAAACCCTGCTTGGCATGGGAGACATGCTGTTTCTTCCACCTGGTGTCGGTTATTTGCAACGAGTTCATGGTGCGTTTGTTTCGGAACTCGAAGTTCAGCGGGTGGTCGACTTTCTCTCCAAACAAGGGAAGCCAAGCTACGACAAATCGATCCTGAAAGCCCCGCCATCAGCGGGTGTGGATGGACAAGAAGAGGAAGAATACGATGAATTGTGGGATGATGCGGTGAAACTTGTAACAGACAGCCGACAAGCCTCTATTTCCATGGTGCAACGCCGCTTACGGGTAGGCTATAATCGCGCAGCCCGAATGATCGAACGGATGGAATTGGAGGGGATTGTCGGCCCTTCGGATGGCAGTGGTAAACC
>JAOZLQ010000224.1 GCA_029934755.1 Desulfuromusa sp.
AAAGGGCGGTTGCTTCACCCTCAACGGTAAAATTGGTCGCCAGAATAATCTCTTCGATCGGCTCCCCTTCTAAACGTTGCAGCAATTGCGAAATCTTCAGATCATCCGGTCCGATACCATCCAACGGTGAAAGAGCACCGTGGAGAACGTGGTAAAGACCAGAGTAAGAGTGACTGCGCTCAATCGCCAGAAGATCCTGCGGTTCCTGAACCACACAGAGCCGTTGCCTCTCACGAGTTGAGTTGGAACAGATCTGACACAACTCATCTTCAGCAATATGAAAACAGCGCCGGCAGAAACCCACCTTGCGCCGCATCTCCAATAAAGCCTCGGCTAACGCTTCAACATCCTGCTGAGACGTTCGTAAAAGATGAAAAGCTAACCGGGCAGCGGTCTTCCGACCAATTCCCGGAAGCTTACTCAATTCCGCTTCTAATCGGGCAAAAGTCGGAAGTGAGTTTAGCATTGATTCTCTCCTAAATCCAACAGCTTAAACCTACCAGAGCAGTATTTAATCAGAGGAACCAAAAACATATGAACTGATTAAAAATACCATGGTCTAGTGGTCTGACCAACAAGAACTTTACCACGTTCTAGAAAAAAACTTCAACCCCAAAAACTCTAGTCTGGGGATATTTTTTTAGTTTAACTAAAATGAGATGGCTAAGTAAAAATTTCGTCCTACAAGGCGTGGTGGTTTTTCAAGGGTGAAGACATACTATGGTATGTCGAAGTCTTGAAAAAACGCTGCAACACAGTGGGGCGGACTTTTTACGACGCCATCAAAACATGCCTGGAATATTCATCCCACCGGTGACTTTATTCATTTCTTCCTGAATCATCTCCTGGCTTTTCTTGATTGCTTCATTCACCGCAGCAAGAACCAGATCCTGAAGCATCTCAATATCATCAGGATCAACAACATCTTTCTCAATTTTCAGATCGAGTAACTGCTGCTTGCCGTTGGCACGCGCCGTCACCATCCCACCACCAGCTGTCGCTTCAACTTCTTTATCTTCCAGCTCCTGCTGCACCCGGGCAATCTTGGCTTGCATTTGCTGAGCCTGCTTCATAATATTTCCAAGTCCCTTTGCCATTTAATCTAATCCTCCATTTTTATTGTATGAATGTAACTGCTTAACCTAGACAAATCCCTTATCAATAGGCTTGACGTTCTCAATTTTTCCACCAAAAATATTCAATGCTGATTTAACCAGTGGATGCTCAACCGCGTTTTCCCGCAACTTTTTCTGCCGATCACTCTCCTGTTGGGTTCTCTCCGCATGTAAAGACAAAGGTGCTTTATCCCCATTGCCGACTTTTTCAACCTCAACTTTGACATCAGTAGCAAAATATTCAACTGCCATAGTCTGAATAGCCTGACGCATATCATTATCTGCCAAACTATAATATCTCCCTGGCATGCCGATCTTCAAACGGGGCAATTCCAGAAGCAATAAGCTCGATTGTTCAAGCAAGGAGGAGATTCTAGGTTTATGGTGACTTTTTACAAACTCAACCAGCCCTGCCCAATTTTTTCCACCGGTCTCAACAATCGGCAGGTTTTCAGACTTTTTTCCCACAGGTTCTTCCGGCAGAGGAATATTGACGACTTGCGGTGTAGAATCAGGCGCTACCTGTTTTCCCTTGGGGGTAGAAATACCTGAAGTTAATTTCTTCTCCAACACATCCAGACGTTTAATCAGGGTGGCAACATCAATTCCAACAGGTAATCCAGCTAGTTTCACCAAAACCATTTCCATGGTTAGCCGGGGATAGTTTGAAACTGCCAGATCCGCTTCAGTGCGAATCAAAATAGCCAATAGTCTCTGTATATCTTCCAGTGAACCATGTTCGGCTAAACTACGTATTTCCTGTAATTCAGTTTCATCAACATCGATCAGATCACCCGGTTGCGCCACAACTTTAAGGACAACCAATGCCCGCACCAGTTCAACCAACTGCTGACAAAACTGGCGAAAAGAATGGCCATGTTCATCAACTTTTTGCACCAAACCCAGCAACTGACTTGGATCCCGCTCCAGAACAGCCCTAATTGTCGCCAGCAGTAGGGCCCGACTAACCAATCCCAGCAAACTTTGAAGTTCATCATCGTCAATCTGATCGCCACAAAACGCAATCACCTGATCCAGTGTCGACAGCGCATCTCGCATACTGCCGCCACCGCTACGAGCGACCATAGCCAGCCCAGAATCTTTGATCTGGATATTTTCCTGATCGGCAATAAAACGTAAACGGGCTTGTAATGGAACCAGACCGATTTTTTTAAAATCAAACCGCTGACAGCGAGACAAAATAGTAACAGGAATTTTATGCGGTTCAGTGGTAGCAAAAATGAACTTGGCATGTTCAGGAGGTTCTTCAAGAGTCTTCAGCAGTGCGTTAAAAGCATTGATCGAAAGCATGTGGACTTCATCAATAATGAATATTTTATAGCGCGACTGTGATGGAAGGTAGCGGATATTCTCACGCAATTCCCGGATATCATCCACTCCGGTATTGGAAGCTCCATCTATTTCCAGAACATCAATACCCTGACTTTTGGTGATATCAATACAAGATGGGCATTTTCCACAAGGTTGTGTCGTTGGCCCTTCCTGACAGTTGAGGGCTTTGGCAAAAATTCTAGCGGCTGAGGTCTTACCGACCCCGCGGGCTCCGGTAAAAAGAAAAGCATGATGAACTCGATCAGCCGTGATAGCATTT
>JAOZLQ010000225.1 GCA_029934755.1 Desulfuromusa sp.
CCATGTCCTTGCCAAATTTTACCACCTTCAGTTGAACTCCACAGAGTGTGGTATCTATCATTTTTTAATACTTTCTGAAAAAGATTCTTTTGTTGATATATCAAACGAAGTTCTTCTAACGATGGTACATACCAATGACCAAAGGCATGCTCGTAATTTTTTCTTATTATTGATAATGGTTCCCCAACATCTATAACGTTAAACACTGGTTTTTGCGTAAGCATTTTTATCGTATTGATTTTACCAGCACCTATTGCACTGCCCCAGTTATTTAATGTTTTGAAGTCTTTAGATGTTATTCTTTTCTTGGTTGGCTCCCATTCAAAAGCTGACCACGTATTATGTGGGTAGAATTGACCGGCAATTAACCCGTGTTGCCCGTTGTCTTCAACATAAAAAACGGTACCACCACGGTATTGCTCCCCGATGAAATGTTTTTTAAGTTCAACGGTGTAGTTTGGGTAAGTCCCGGCTATTTCTATCCCTTCTCCCGCGGTGATAGTTACTTTATCTTTAGCACTGATGGTGTAAACCGGCTTTTTCCCGGCAAAGGTCAGCCCGTCACCTGCTTTCAATGTGTTTTCACCCACATTGATTTGAAATACGGGCAAGGTATCGGGATTGATTTGTGCCGCTTTACTGTTGGTTTTTGTTTTACTACGGACTTTTCTGATTTTGGCATTAATCATCCGGTTATGACTTCTGGTTTTTTTGATTTCATCTGTTCCTAGCGAAACCCCATTGATCGAAATTTCGATAAAAGAAGCTTGCTTTCCCCAGGGTAAATTTTCATACGAACCTGCAACCGGAGTTCCGTTACCAACTTCGATATTAAATAGACCCGCTGCATTTGTGGTCGCTCTGTGGTTTTCTACATAACTTGAGATAGCGGCTGGGGTTCCAAAGTGGAGAGCCGCCTGAACATTGATTGCCTGATGACTAATGGGTTGTCCTGTTGCATCTCTTGCAGTTGTTTCCCAATTAATAAAGTCAGAGTTTTGGGCGTTGACTAGGCTTGCCGTTGCAAGAAGAAATAAGATTATTCCTATGGGGATGATCAATGCTGATTTTACACTTGTTCGCTTCATAATGTTTTCCCCTTAAGCGGTTGGCGGGGTCGCGATCTTGCGAGCCCATCCGTTTGTTGATGATTAACCGTATTTTGGGGACATGTAATGAGTCCATGTCCCCAAAATACGGATGGTTATTTCAAAGCCTCAATGAATTTGGATGGTGTCCCTCAAATTCAGGTTGAACCGTATGGCAAACGGTACAATCATTGCCGATGGGGCGATCATTACCCTGATATTGTAATGGTTGGATACTATCTCGATTCTCACCCAGTTTGTTGAAGGTTGCAGGGTAAACAGCATGAGGGCTGCTGTGGCAGGCGGCGCACATCATCGCCTCCATCTGGTCATGGCGGTTGCGGAACAGTCCCTCTGAGTCTTCTGTCCAGATATTGAAGGTATCGGTTGTGCCACCCATTTCGAACTCTTCATGACAATTCAAGCAGTCTGGTTCGTTGATCCAAGGGGTGCGTGGATTAATTTCAGCAACCGAATCGACCACTCTTGACTGTAGATTTTCCATCAGCCGAGCCGCACCTTTTTTGCCTGCTTCCAGTTCTTTTTTCAGCAGACTCAATGAATGATCTTCCATGGTTCCGTGGCAGTTGGTGCAATCCATAAATTGAGAATGGTGACTGCGGAAAAGCTGGGTTGGTCCTTCTGAGTGCGATGGGTGGCAAGCATCACAGGCCTGTGCCCCTTCGCGATCGGTCAGGAAGTTGGCATGCCAGCCATGGATAGCTGCAGAAAGGTTGAGTATTTCGGGATCCCCCTTGGTACCAAGGTTCGAGTCGGCATGACACGACTGGCAGAACATTGGTTCGCCATTTTTTGCTTTTTCAACCAGGTTTGTTCCACTATTTTTATCGTGAGCAGCAAGGACATCGAGACTGGTTTCAGCAGTCATGCCTGCGACTCCAGCGACCTGCCAACCACCGCCATGACAATTTTTACAACCCATTTCAGTCGAGGTCGGTATAACTGTTTTGGTTGTTGCCAGGGTCTTGCCACTTGCCGTGTCTTTGGCGGTGATTGTGAAAACCGGATATGGATTGAAACTACCATCCTCTGGATAAGGAACGACAGGAACAGCTGCTGCACTGAAGGCACGATGCTCCTCATCGATCTGCATAGATCCAGAGACTTTTAACCCCTTAATGCCAACTCCGGGAGCTAGGTCGGTTCCGAGCAGTTGATTGGCATATTTCCAGAACTGAACCTGTTTTTCTGGATAATTAAACCCAGCTTCGGCCTGGTAACTGATTTCAACTCCTGCTGTTATGATTTCGGGAGAATCACCCCGTTTAACCAGTTGAGCAAAGATATTATTGGCCGGGGGTTGGATAATCCAGTAGGGACTGCTATCTGAAACAGAATGCATCCCCTGACTATTCCAGGAGAGGAGCACGTATTCATCTTTTTGTTTGTCAAACGGGGGAACAGTAAGAGGCAGTTCCTTTGCTTCAACGATTGGATTGCCTACGTTCAGGTCATCAACTTCATTCAGTCCATACACAATATAATTAGCTAACGCCCAGCGTTCTGAGCGATTACCCCAAAAGTTTGGCATGTAATGATTGAGTTTACCCAGTCCGTTCAGCTTGGCATCCATACCGAAGGGATTATCATATTTTTTGATCAGTGGTTTGATGTCA
>JAOZLQ010000226.1 GCA_029934755.1 Desulfuromusa sp.
AATCATGTTCCTGAAAGAGACGTTGGCAGTACAGGTTGTTTTCTTTCCGGGGGCACCGATTCCAGCGCGGTGGTCGGGTATTATACTAAAACGACTGGTAAACCGGTGAAAACCTTCTCCATAGGTTTTGACGATCCCAAATACAACGAACTGGGCTATGCCCGTATTGCCGCCGATCGCTATGGTTCAGAAAAGCATGAATATCTGGTTGTCCCGAAGGATGTGTTGAGTTTGATCTCCGAGCTGTCGGCGATTTATGACGAGCCTATGGGCAACGCATCAGTGATTGCTGCCTATTTCTGTGCTAAACTGGCCAAGGAGCATGGAGTTGACCTGATGCTCGGTGGTGATGGTGGCGATGAGATTTTTGGTGGCAATGAACGTTATGTTACCAACCTGATGTTCAAACGCTACGCTGATCTGCCCCGGTTTTTCCGCCGGGGTATATTTGAGCCCTTGCTTCAATCAATGCCGGCAAAAGGTTTGTTTTATAAAGCAAAGCGTTACGTTCGCCGGGCCAGCATACCGAATCCACGTCGGTTCTATTCCTATAATTTGCTCGCAGAAATGGACAACAGCCAGATTTTTCAGCCGGATTTTCTGCAGCAAATTGATACTGATTGTTTTTTTCAACGGGCGCAGCATCTTTACGACCAGGCAGCACCGGCAGATGAAACCGATCGTCTGCTTTATCTGGATATGAAATTTACGATTACGGATAACGATCTGCGCAAGGTCACGCAGATGGTTGAGGCGGCCGGGTTGCAGGTTCGTTACCCATTACTGGATCGTGATCTGGTTGACTTTACCTGTACCATACCTCCAGACCTTAAGGTTAAGCCGGGGAAGAATCGTTATATTTTTAAACGGGCGATGGAAAATTTTTTGCCCAGAGAAATTATTCAGAAGAGTAAGCATGGTATGGGCTTACCTATTTCCAACTGGTTCAGGACTGAGAAAATTCTGTCGGAATTACTTTCAGACCACCTTTTTTCAGGAAAACCGCAAATTCTGAATTATATCAAATCCGATTATATGGAGACCTTATATAAGGCATTCAAGGATGATGAAAGCACGTCATACTATGGCGATACGTTAGGGGTATACCTGATACTGGAACTCTGGTTAAGGCAAGAAGGATCCCAACCATGAGCGGGTTATCGCCAGGTGTGAAAAAAAAAATATCTTCCATGAAGCGGGTGTTAATGATTGCCTATCATTTCCCACCTATCCAGGGAAGCAGCGGAGTCCATCGAACGGTACAGTTTGCCAGGCATTTGCCTAAGTTTGGGTGGGCACCGATTGTGGTCTCAACCCATCCCAGAGCGTATCCTTCAATTGGGGATGAGTCCTGGGCAAAATTACCTGAAGAGATTGTTGTGAAGCGGGTTTTTGCCATGGACAGTGCAAAACATCTTGCAGTGAAAGGTCGTTATTTAGGGATTACAGCCATGCCGGATCGCTGGATTTCATGGTTGCCTGGAGGGGTTTGGGAATGCTTGCGTTTGATTAAAAAGTATAAGCCCCACGTTTTGTGGTCAACCTTTCCGATTGCCTCAGCCCATTTGATAGGATTGACAGTGCATCGATTGACAGGGCTGCCTTGGGTGGCAGATTTCAGGGATCCGATGATTCAAAAAGGGCATCCAGCTTCTCGATTAAACCGTAAGGTATACCAGCGTTTGGAAAAAGAGATTGTCCGCCACTCTTCTTGCTGTACTCTGGTTTCCCGTTCTGCGTTGGACGACTACAGCCGGCGTTACCCCAATAAAGAAGCTGCCAGTTGGCAGGTGATTGAGAACGGATATGATGAGTCGCTTTTTGAACCCTATAATCATTTGTTTGATGGCAACAAAGAAAGATCCGTCGACCAGCCAGTCAAAATACTTCATAGTGGCATACTGTATTCGTCGGGTAGAAACCCGTTGCCCTTTCTTGAAGCAGTCAAATCATTAATTGAAAAAAACAAGATAAATATAGAGGTTATCTTCAGGGGTTGTGGCAACGAAAAAGAGGTGGGTGAACAAATTAATCGTTTGGGACTAGATAATGTTGTTAAACTGTTACCATCAATATCCTATGATAATGCTATAAAAGAAATGATCCAGTCAGATGTGTTGGTTGTATTTCAAGGGTCGGTTTACAACCGGCAGATACCTGCAAAGGTATATGAATACATCCGTGCCGGGCGGTTCATCCTGGCGTTGGTAGACGAGTCTGGTGAAACAGCCAGTATGCTTCGTAATTGGGATGGGGTTTACCTTGCAAATATAGAATCTAAAAAGAGTATAGAATGCTCAGTGTTGGAACTTATTAATGATCTCAGACTTGGAAAAAGTTTATCTCGAAATCCAAATACCGTTAAGTTGTTATCGAGATATAATGGGACTAAAAAATTGCAAGAAGTTTTAAGTGAAGTTTCAAAACAAGGTTCGAGTAAATAATTTTTCACGTTAGATAAATAGCTTTGAGGAAGTTTTTTTGCAAAAATATCAGCACATTTTTGATACGACTCACTTGCAGAGTGATTTGAAAAAACGGTCGCTGCGTAGTGGTGCTATTACGTTGACTTCGCAAGCGATGCAATTTGTAATCCAATTGGGTTCGACCATGGTTCTGGCACGGATACTGTCGCCAGAAGATTATGGGATTAACGCCATGGCGGTTGCCATAACCGGCTTTGCCTCTATCTTTTCAAACTTGGGTCTTTCTGCTGCA
>JAOZLQ010000091.1 GCA_029934755.1 Desulfuromusa sp.
AGGTTCAAGGTTCAAGGTTCAAAAAAGGATTATACCTTGATCCTGAATCCTTGTACCTTGAACCTATCTTTACTGTGATATTCTGACATCATCACCAATCACCTTCTCTAAATCATTGATAATTTTGCTGATCCGCTGATGTTTGGTTTTCAAACTTGCACGGTTGACAATCAAACGGCTGGTCACTTCAGCAATAGTTTCAACTTCAACCATATTGTTAGCCTTGAGCGTCCCTCCTGTGGAAACCAGATCGACAATACGCTCCGACAAACCAACCAATGGCGCTAACTCAATAGAACCATAAAGTTTGATCAGTTCTACTTGCACCCCTTTGGCAGCAAAGTAACGTTCAGTAATATTGGGATACTTGGTGGCAACTCTAATATTCGACCAATTCAGGGGATTGTCTGATTTTTGCAACGACTTCGGTTCTGCAACCACCAGCCGACAATAACCAAACTTGAGATCTAAAGGTTCATAGAATTTTTTACCTTGCTCCAGCAAAGTATCTTTGCCAACTACCCCCAGATCAGCGCAGCCATATTCGACATAAGTCGGGACATCAGTTGCACGCACCGCCATAAAGCGAAATTTATGCTCTGAATTCTCAAAAACCAATTTACGGCTCTTTTCATTCATTTCCGTACAGGTGATGCCAATTTGACTAAACAACTCCATCGAATCCTGCATAATTCGCCCTTTCGGTAGGGCAAAAGTAACCCAATCACTCATCATTTTACTCCTGTTCACGCCAAATTCGCGCACCTAGCGCTGCCAGTTTTATTTCAATTTTTTCATAACCACGATCCAGATGATAAATCCGGGAAACTTCGGTAGTATTTTCCGCTGCCAGACCGGCAAGAATCAGAGAAGCACTAGCCCGCAAATCTGTTGCCATCACCGGTGCACCAAGCATCTTCTTAATCCCACGAATAATAGCGCTATGCCCGTCAATTTGGATATCGGCCCCCATTCGCTGTAACTCACAGACATGCATGAAACGGTTTTCAAAGACTGTCTCAGAAATTCGACTTGTCCCCTCTGCCTTAGTCATCAAGGCCATGAACTGAGCCTGCATATCAGTCGGGAAACCAGGAAAAACACTGGTACGAATATCAACTGAAGACAGTTTTTTTGGTCCGATAACTCTCAACCCATCAGCTTCCGGTTGGATTTTCACCCCCGTCTCAGTCAGCTTGCTGATCAAGGCTTCTTGATCTTTACGCTCAGCACCACGAACCAAAATATTACCACCAGTGATTGCCGCCGCAATCATAAATGTTCCAGCTTCAATACGATCGGGAATAACCTGACATTTGAGCGGCTTCAAGCTCGAAACCCCTTTAATATGAATAATTGCTGTTCCAGCTCCCTCAATTATTGCCCCCATACTGTTCAAGGCATCAGCAAGTTGAACAATTTCTGGCTCACGGGCAGCATTTTCCAACACCGTTTCACCCTCGGCCAGAGATGCGGCCATTAAAAGGTTTTCGGTCCCCCCAACAGTTGGGATGTCGAACAAAATTCGAGCGCCCCGCAACTTATCTGCAGTTGCCTCGACATAACCATGATCAAGTTGAATAGTGGCTCCAAGCGCTTCCAGACCTTTTAAATGCAGATTGATAGGACGGGCACCAATAGCACAACCACCAGGCAGACTGACTCTTGCCTGCCCAAAACGGGCCAGTAACGGCCCAAGCACCAAAACTGAGGCACGCATAGTTTTGACCAGATCATAGGGAGCCTCGATATTTTGAATTTTTTCAGTATTAATTCGACAACAATGACTCTCTGTAGCAACCTCAGCCCCAAGTTCTCGCAGTAATTTATTCGCGGTATTGATATCCCGCAAATCAGGGACATTACTGATTTCACTCACTCCATCAGCAAGCAAAGTAGCAAACAGCAACGGGAGTGCCGAATTTTTTGCACCACTGACCTGAACTTCTCCGCGAAGAGGAATACCGCCGTTAATAACTATCTTTTCCAAAAACTTACCTACTTTCTTTAGCTTAGACAGCCACCAACAACCCGCGGGTGACCGGAATAATCTTCACGCACAAAGACATCTTTAAGACCGGCGGCTGAGAACAATGTCTTCACTGCTTCTGCCTGTTTATAACCAATTTCAACCAACAACCAACCATTGGGGTTGAGTCGACTCGGAGCCTGAGCCGCGAGTTGTTGATAACAGATCATACCATCATTTTCAGCCAGCAGTGCCAGTTGCGGTTCAAAACAACGTACTTCTGGCATCAACTCATCCCATTCACCTTGGGAGATATAAGGCGGGTTGGAAACAATCAAATCATACTGATGAAGGGGTAATTCAGCAAGATTTCCCTGAAGCAGTTGAACCTGTTCCTCAAGTTGATGCGTCTCCACATTTTGCTGTGCCACTGCCAACGCTTGAGTGGAAATATCTAACCCAGTCATTTGCCAATTAGAAAGTTCGCTCGCCAGACTGATGACGATAGCTCCACTACCGGTTCCGACATCCAGCAATTGGCCCTCTGGTCCAGCCTTGGAAAGAGCTTCCTCCACCAAGATTTCGGTATCACTGCGCGGGATCAAGACAGCTGGTGTCACAGTAAAGTCCAGTGACCAGAATTCTGTCGACCCTAGCAAATATTGTAATGGCTCCCGCTGCGCACGCCGCTTCACCAAGGGTCGAATAGTATCGAGTTCTACTGCCAGTAAGGGACGATCATAATTAAGATAGAGACCAACCCGATCAAGATTCAGGGTATAAGCCAGCAATAATTCAGCATCCAGACGGGGATTATCGATACCTTTTTCGCTGAAATAATCGGTCATCCAGCGAAGAAGTTTCAGCAAAGTCCAGGACTCACTCAAAAGCTATCCTTCCTGTTGACTCATCTGCGCCGTTTGCTGATCGGTAATTAAAGCATCAATAATTTCATCGACATCACCCTGCATGATGGCATCCAGCTTATAGAGAGTCAGCCCAATACGATGGTCGGTACAACGACCTTGCGGATAATTATAGGTACGAATCCGCCCACTTCGATCACCACTACCAACCTGATTTTTACGATCAGCCGCCGTTTCAGCCTGCTGCTCAGCTAACATCTGATCAAATATCCGTGATTTGAGAACTTTGAGTGCTTGTGCCTTGTTTTTATGCTGTGACTTGCCATCTTGACAAGAAACCACCACACCGGTTGGAATATGGGTCAAACGCACTGCTGATTCGGTCTTATTAACGTGTTGACCGCCTGCTCCTGAAGCACGGAAGAGGTCGATACGCAGGTCAGCAGGATTAATGTCAATATCAACATCCTCCACTTCGGGAAGAACTGCGACAGTACAGGCCGACGTATGAATGCGTCCCTGCGTTTCGGTATCGGGAACCCGTTGTACCCGATGCGTTCCACTTTCAAATTTAAGCCGGGAATAAACCCGTTCCCCGCTGATTAGGGCAATAACCTCTTTGAAACCACCGCCATCGGTCTCCGAGGTACTCATCATTTCGACCTTCCAGCGGTTACGATCAGCATAACGGGTATACATACGGAATAAATCAGCAGAGAACAATGCGGCTTCATCACCACCTGTTCCGGCACGAATCTCCAGAATGATATTTTTTTCGTCGTTCGGATCTTTGGGTATTAACAAGAGTCGCAGCTGTTCTTCCAGCTCAGACTGCTGTTTCTCCAATTCCGGAAGTTCCCCCTTGGCCAGCTCTTTCATTTCAGGATCACTGTCCTGCAGCAATTCCCGGTTCCCCTCAATTTCGTTACAAATCTGCTTATACTGGCCATAAACGCTCACCACCGCAGTTAAATCAGCATGCTCTTTAGCAAGCTCACGGTAGCGTTTTTGATCAGAAATAATAGTCGGATCAGAGAGGAGCCCCTCAACTTCACGGAAACGATCAACAACATCTTCCAAATTAGCAAACATAGGAATCTTTCGCAGATTAAGCAAAAAAAAAGCGGCCCAATCGGGCCGCTTTTTTCAATTTTACCCGATTATTTCTGGGCGTACTTTTTACGGAAGCGTTCAATCCGACCAGCGGTATCAATCAGCTTCTGCTTACCGGTGTAAAACGGATGGCACGCAGAACAAATTTCTGTGTGAATCTCTCTGCCGAGTGTTGAGCGGGTTTCAAAAGTATTCCCACAATCACAGCGAACAGAGCATGCTTCATACTTGGGATGGATGCCTTCTTTCATCTTCTTTTTCTCCTTAGCGGCCTGGCTTCTGTACAGGCCTAATATATTTGCGTCAAACAAACTAGCTAAGTAACACCTTTGCCTATTTTGAGCAAGTAAAATTATCCAGCAAAACAGTGATTCTCTTTAGATACAATGGCTAAACAAAAACTAAATCCTACAAGGCGCAGTGCTTTTTTCAAGGACGAAGGCATACACATATATGTCGAGATCACTGAAACACCGCAGGTCCTAATCTTTGCGACGCCATTTATTGATTCATGGAATCGAGAAACTCCTGATTAGTTTTCGTTTCAGCCATTTTTTCCAGCAAAAACTCCATACTGTCAACCGTATTCATCGAAGAAAGAACCCGGCGCAATAGCCAGATACGTTGCAATTGAGCAGGGTCAAGCAAGAGATCCTCTTTCCGGGTTCCAGAACGATTAATATCCATCGCCGGGAAGGTACGTTTATCAGCCAAACGTCGATCCAGATGCAGTTCCATGTTGCCAGTCCCCTTGAATTCCTCAAAGATGACCTCATCCATTTTACTTCCGGTATCGATCAGAGCCGTCGCAATAATCGTCAGGCTCCCCCCCTCTTCAATATTCCGTGCTGCACCGAAGAAACGCTTTGGTTTATGCAATGCATGGGCATCGACTCCACCCGAGAGAATTTTGCCGCTAGAAGGGATAATTGTATTATATGCACGAGCAAGGCGGGTAAGGGAATCAAGTAAAATCACCACATCCCGCTTATGCTCCACCAGACGACGCGCTTTCTCAATAACCATTTCAGCGACTTGGACGTGACGGTTGGCCGGCTCATCAAAAGTCGATGAAATAACCTCACCATCGACATTACGTAGCATATCGGTTACTTCTTCCGGACGCTCATCAATCAATAGAACGATCAGGTAAACTTCCGGATGATTTATAGAGATAGAATTAGCAATATTCTGCAGCAGAACGGTTTTACCAGTACGCGGCGGTGCAACAATAATCCCACGCTGACCTTTGCCAATCGGTGCGGCCAGATCGATAACCCGGGTTGCATAATTGTCTGGAGTCGTTTCCAGAATCAGTCGCTCATCCGGGAACAGCGGGGTCAAGTTATCAAAGAAGGTCTTTTCCCGCATTTTTGCCGGGTCTTCAAAATTAACTTCTGCAACCTTTAACAGGGCAAAATAACGCTCCCCCTCTTTTGGTGGTCTGATTTGTCCAGCAACAGTATCCCCGGTGCGCAAAGCAAAACGTCTGATTTGGGATGGAGAAATGTAAATATCATCTGGCCCGGGCAGATAGTTGGCATCCGGTGCCCGTAAGAAACCAAAACCATCTGGCAGAATTTCCAGAACCCCCTCTCCAAAAATAGCCTTTTTCTGCGCAGCGGTCGCCTTGAGAATCGAATAAATCAGATCCTGTCGACGCATTCCACCAATCTCCTCCAAGTTTAAATCTTTACCGAGGGAAATTAATTCAGCCATTTTTGTTTTTTTCAGGTCTTTCAGGTTCATAAAGGTTCTCCAGCCCTCTATTCAAGGGCATGCGCAGAAACAAATCTATTTTTCTGCAGATAAAAAGTGGGGTGCAACTGTTTATTTTAGCAATAATCGAAATAATTGGATTCCCATACGGAAACAACCGTTGTCTCCATCAGAAATGGATTATATTGGAGGCAGGCATAATTTTTATAATTAACGTTAAAACTCTTTTTTCGATAAACAATTATGTTGAATGGTTTTATCAGAATTAATTTTGAGGAATTATATTTTCAACCTGTCAGTAGCAGGAAATAGAGCGGGTAGGTGCTTTTGTGTTCCCATTAACGTCGCTTTTACCCGCTTTATCTTCCCATGTCAACCATGAAGCATAAAATAAATCTCAGATTTCGACGATTTAGTATAGAGAATCAAGTAAACTTGGGCTGATTCCGGAAACAATTTCAGAAATCAGATCTTTATACATATTGGGCAAAGAGGAAACACCATCTTTATCGGGCGATTCATTCAGAACTTGTTCTATACCAGACAAATTGATGTTTTTGACCCGCACAAGATCCGTTTTGTTAAAATATGCCTCATCGAAATCTGCATACTGTAGAACCAACGCCTGAAAGCTCTCAGTTCCAGCCAGCTGCCAAAGGACCTGACCATTTCGATCAATCACAGCTGCAGTTGCTCGGATATCACTGTAATGCGTTTTTAATGTTTCCAGTTTTGTTCGTGAACGACGAGTTTCCTCAATCTGCTCTCCAGAAAAAACTACGACCAATATAGCATCAAGAACATTTTGTCGTGCCATCTCGGACACCGTCGCGGCATCAAAAGCATAACCTTGTGGCAACCCTGATTCATCATGAGAACTTCCCGCACTCAAAAGAGACAGTGCCGTCAGTTCGGGACTAGCTGAAAGTGAACGCACATCAAAATAGCCCTTCTTCTTTTTCAGCTCTTCGACCAGAAATTCATGCTTTCCATCGACTGAACGGGCGAGGATATCAAACAGATTATCTTTTTGTGGATAATTCAGTGAACTATTGGTATCAACCAGCAGGGGTAAAACGCCAAGAACCTGAACCCGTGCCTGATAATCTTGCTTCGGCACCTGAAACTTACCACTCCCACAACCGGTCATAAAAACAATTAACAAAATACAGCTCAACCAATTTTTCATCTCAAACCTCCTAAATCCGCTATCACGACAAATTTATTTCTGCGCCCCAGATCCAAAAATAACAGAAGACGCCCCAATACGATAGTAGTTAGAATCGAATCTGGCAATCTTCTACTGGAATCATTTTAGTTTGAAAATGTTCCAGTCCCCAGCAAAGCAATTCATTCGCAGCCGAATCAAATAGTTCTGCTGGTGGCAATTGCCCCAAAAACTCCAGAGCTCGCCAAAGCATATTCGAGCTATTTTCTACAGTCACCAAGCCAAAATCACCATTTCGTTTGCTCAATTTTTTGCCGTTATCACCAAAAGCCAGTGGAAGATGGAAATAGTTTGGCGGAGCAACACCGAGACACTGATAAAGATAGAGCTGCCGGGGAGTTGAAGTCAGTAAGTCGGCACCACGAACAATCTGCGTGATTCTGGCATCAATATCATCAACAACCACTGCCAATTGATAAGCAAACAAACCATCGGCGCGATACAGAACAAAATCGCCAACTTCCTTTTCCAGATTTTGTTGTTGTTCCCCAAAAACCCCATCAGAATAGCAAATAGTTTCATCTGGAACACGCAACCGAACCGCACGTTCAGCACGGCTTCCACAAATCCCATTCCTACACGTCCCAGGGTAGACAGGTCCTTCCTCTCCTGGATGTGGAGCACTAGCTAAAATTTCACGCCGGGTACAATTACAATCAAAAACCCGACCCTGTTCACGCAACTGTTCCAGAATCTGCTGATAACGTTGGTAACGCTGGCTCTGATAGATGACTGCACCGTCCCACTCAAAGCCTAGTCGTTCCAGAAGACGTAACATATCATCGGCAGCCCCCGGAACAACCCGTGGGGGATCAAGATCCTCAACCCGAAGCAACCAACTTCCACCAGAACACTTCGCGATCAGATAACTCCCCAGTGCAGCGAGAAGAGTCCCAAAATGAAGGGGTCCAGTTGGACTGGGAGCAAAGCGACCAATAACAGGTTTAAGCGATTGGTCTGGTTTCGACAGATTATCCATATTCAACGAATATGCCGCTGAGACAACCAACTGTCAAGCCCCCACAAATTGCTTAACAACTAAAAGAGGGCATTGACAACTATTCCGCTTCAGTGTATCTATCACTAATAAAGTTACCTTTGGGAGGTTTGAAGTGGTTATAACAAGAGCAACAGAGTATGCAGTGAGAACAGTTATTTATCTAGCTCAGCACCAAAAAAATGACATTGTGCTGAAAAAAGATATCTGTCGCACTCAGGAGGTCACTCCTGCCTTTTTGACAAAAATTCTACAGCCTCTTATCAAAGTAGGTATTGTCAATTCACAACGAGGTGTCGGTGGTGGTTTTCTGCTAGCCAAAGATCCAAGTGAAATAACCATGCTTGACATTCTTCAAGCCGAAGAAGGGCAGTTAAAATTAAACCATTGCCTTGTTGATGCTGATTTCTGCCCCCGTGATGCCTACTGCTCGGCTCACGAAGTTTGGCACGAAACACAACATGAAATGGCACAGATCCTTGGACGCTACAGTATTGCCGATCTCGTGCGCAGAGAAAAAGAAAAATTGGCCTTCCTGAAAAAACAAACAGGGTGAAAACTTAAATCAATTCAGATAATTAAAGAGGGGCACAGTGATTTAACTGCTGCCCTTTTTTAGTTTCAACAAGACTTGCCGATGAATTGGACACAACAATTCACCAGCACAAAAAAACCCTGGAGTCCAGGAGGGATTAGGACATCCAGGGTAAAGCAGAAGGCTGCCACAGCCCTCTGTAATATAAATAACTCTTAGTTTTATTCTACTACGTCATTTTGACCCGTCAAACACATCATCCAATTAATTCTACTTAAGATTATCTTCTGGATAGGCATTAACATGATGAACCGTTAAATCAGCCCCAGCAAATTCCTGATCCTCATTCAGGCGGAATCCACTTATTTTATCAATAACACTGTAAACAACATAGCTACTGTTTTTTAATCAGACTAGATAGGAGGAAATGCCGGTCAAGCTTGGTGACAATTGACAAACCTCTTACGGGTAAGCTAGAGTCTGTTTGCAAAAGAAAAAGAACAACGTCTTTATCCAGAGTGGTGGAGGGAGAAGGCCCTTTGAAGCCACG
>JAOZLQ010000011.1 GCA_029934755.1 Desulfuromusa sp.
CTGTAATCATCCTTGCCATGGCAGGAGAGGCAAACATCCTGTTCTGGCATCGCCAGTAAAGCTGGATATTGAGAAAAATGGGTTGCATGGCAGACGCTGCATTTCTCCGGGCGATAGAGTGCGGCATGTTTGACCTTGGCTTTTTTGGCCTTGCGACCGACATCGCCATGGCAATCCATGCAGAGGGATTCGATATCTTTTTGTAACAATTTAGCTGCCGGAGCGCTGTGGGGATTGTGGCAGGCAGTACAGCTTGATTCTTTGACCGCAGCATGAACAATTGGGGAATTTGCCATGCCATCGGCAATCTCCGTATGGCAACTGGTACAAAGTTCTTGAGGTGGTTTTTTCAGTAATCCTGGCTGATTGGCTTCGTGAGGATTGTGACACTGGGTACAGGCCCCGCTGGCAGCCGGGCCATGAACAACTTTATCGGTAAAAAGATCGGAATCGTGACATTCGATGCATAGCTCGGTCAGATTGTGATCCACCGGCAACAGATTGGCCCCGACATTTGAACCATGCGGATTATGACAATCGAGGCAGTCACCTTCGGCAACAGGGGAATGTACAGTCAGCTTCCTGCCAAAATTATCGTGACATTGGTAACAAAGCTTGGCACCAGTTTCAACCAATTGGAAACTGCTGCCTTTTTCTAGCGGGTGCTGTTCCTGAACCTGCTCATGACAACTGTTGCAATCTTCATCAACAACAGGGGAATGGCCGTAGGTCAATTGCAGCAGGTCGGCATGACAATCGGTTGTTGAACAAGTATTGGCATAAGAATCAACAAGGAATACGTGACAGGTCAGAATCACTAAGCAACTCAGAATAGTCATTTTAACAACACGAACTAAACGTCCCATTGTGATGATCCTTTAGCTGAAAAAGTAGTTTCCTTTATCCGGGAACAATTTTGGCAGGGTCCTGATCCTTTTTTTCAACCGTTGGTGCTGAAATTGATGAGGGCACAGCAGGATATTTTTCCAGTCCAAATTTTTTACGCCGATAGCGCAGCGTATCAAGAGTTAGTCCCAAGCACTTGGCAGCCTTGGTCTGGTTCCCATCATAGCGACCCAAAGCTTGCTTGATATATTCTTTTTCTACTTCTTCAATACTGATCCCCTCTGGAGGAAGAATTATTGTCGATGCGACAGGGACTGAGCACCCATAGATACAACTCCCTGATTTTTCTTGTTCAGCGCCAGAACAGACACAAAAATGTTCTATCGTTAAAATTTTACTCTGCTCCAGCATCATTGCCCGTTCTAAGGCATTTCTCAATTCTCGAACATTTCCGGGCCAAGTGTGAGCCATCAGCAATTTTAAAGCATCACTAGAAATACCTTCAACCGCCCGGCCATACTCACCATTGAGTCGATCAATAAAATATTCAACCATACTCGGGATACATTTTTTCCGTTCACGCAACGGTTTCAAAATGAGACACATCATATTTAATCGATAGAACAGATCACCACGGAAGGTTCCTTGCTGCACCATTTTAGTTAGATCATGATTTGTCGCTGCAATAATGCGGACATCGGTTTCAATTTCTTTTTGACCGCCCAAACGACGAAACTTTCTATTCTCAATAACTTTAAGAATTTTTGCCTGCATATTCAGCGGCATATCACCGATTTCATCCAGAAAGACCGTTCCACCTTCTGCAAGCTCGAAAACACCAACTTCACGAGTTCCGGCATCAGTATAAGCCCCTTTCTCGTGACCAAATAATTCATTTTCTAACAAATTATCAGGGATAGATGCGCAGTTAACCTCAACCAGCGGGGCATCCTTGCGGGCACTCTGAGAATGAATGGCGTGCGTCACCAGTTCTTTTCCTGTGCCACTTTCACCAAGAACCAGTATGGTCTTACAATCATTTCGCGCGCAGATATTAATTGTCTTAAAAAGATCAACCATGGAGGGACAATTGCCGACTAACTGATCCTGTTCGTATTTTTTTCTAAGCTTTTCACCCGCTGGGTTAACTTCTTTAGCCAGTTGTTTTTGAACAAATATTTTCTGCACTGCCCGCTCGACTATATCGATATTAAAAGGCTTCCCAATATAGTCCTCTGCCCCCAAGCTGAAAGCCTGAAAGGCCAGATTTGAATGATAATTTGCTGTCATGACGATTACAGGTAAATCGGGTTTTACAGCTTTGAATTCTTCCAGCAGTTGTAAATCTTCAATATCGGGAAGGGACGCGTCGAGTAAAATTAGATCCGGGGTGAAGTTCTCTAGTTTGAGGCGGGCATCTGTGCCAGTATTCGCAATCTCGACCAAATGACCAATACGTTTAAGCATTTTAGCCAGAGACCAGCAAACCAAATTTTCATCGTCAATAATTAAAATTCGACCAATATCCATATTCAGCCAACTCCTGTGGATTTCGGTAGGACACTTTGCTGCATCAATCCTTTAAGTGTACCTCTTACTTCTGTTCAGATGATTTAATCAGGCATGTTAATTTCAACAGTATTATAAAATCCCATATTTTATTGTGGAATAAAAGCTCAAAATTTTCATAGAGACATTAGCAATACTAATAGGCAGAGAATGCTATAATCTATTTTTTAGATATAATTTACAATAATGGCATAAGAAACTTTAATTCAGTTTCTCAATATAATTTTGTGGTTTTTTTACAGGTAGGATCGTCCACCAACATAAGTTTTCTTAAAAAATTTGTTTGACAAATTTGCTACTCGTACAGTTTTTCCAGTACGTGGAGCATGAATAAACTTGCCACTACCGATATACATCCCCACATGGGTCACCCGTTTCCCCCCTTTGGTTGCAAAGAATACTAGGTCCCCTTTTTGCAGATTTTTCTTTGCCACACCGCGTCCAGTCTTAAATTGAGCACGTGAATTGCGTGGTAAATTCAAACCATTCAGCCGATAGCTGACCATAGTCAGCCCGCTACAATCAAATCCATTATTACGATCTTCCCCCCCCCAACGATAGGGAGTACCAAGAAACCTCTGCGCTGTTACTACTAGCTCGGTACGGAGATCACCCTGCCCACTGCGCTGAATCCTGGCTGCAGTATAGTTATCCGGGATGACAATAAAAAAATGATCGATGACCCCTTGTCGCTGAAAATTTTCGGCCTCGTTACGGGCGGCAGAATAATTTCTATGATTGCCAAATCGAACTTTATAGAGTCCCGATTCATGACGGAAATAATAAGCATCAACCCCACGTTGCGCTAAGGATTGTTCCAGTCTTACGGCATTATCAAGCTGGCTGAAAGCTCCAACCTGAACGGAAAAGCCCATTTTCGATAATGAACTGGTTGACGAAGCGACATCCTGCAGAATTTCACTGATGGGGTCTGTATCAACAGTTGACGGTGCTATTGTCCGGGAGGAGGGGACACAAGAACAGAGGAAAGATAATATAAGCCCACAACATAGCAGGGCAGAAGACTGACGCATCAATAACCACAATAGGAGATGAAGTTAAGTATATAAAACTAGAGAAGTTAAGAATTTTTAAATACCACGACAAACCAAACAGCTCAAAGCAGTTTATTCCTCAAGTTTTTTCTAAAAACGAGAAACAAAATTAACAGACAATCAACACTTTTATCAGTTTTTGAGCATATTCAACTGAAAATGTTGACTAATTGACCCTTGAAAAGATTTTACAACCTCAAGAGCTAACTTCAAACGCCCCTTTTCAACCCGGTCCAGAGATCCCGGAATAATATAATTGGTAATTTCTTGCCCAGCTGCTGCAGACTCAACCTGCCCACGAAGACGGAGAAAGGTTAACAAATTAAAACTAGCTTCAAAATCACTGACTTGCGCTTTGCTCAGAACCTCTTTCTCTTGCAAAGCAATGAGTCGCTCATGAGTGCTACCACCTAAGATACCGACACTTAATGCTAAAATCTTAACCCCTTCAGTTAACGCAAAAATACCCGCTTTTTTAAGATCCAGACTTCCCAGATGAGGCCCCTCTGTCTCTGTCTTAATCTGGCCGAACATTCCAATTGGAGGGGGAAACCGGCAGACATTCTGTGCCATTCGAGCAAGAAATATAGTATTTTCTTCAGCAATCTGAAAAATATACTCTTTAAGTTGGTTTTCCAAAGAGTCGTCGCCACAGAGAGTCCGCATATCTGAAAACATGCTGAAATTGAGAATATTTTGACCATTTGGTGAACCCACCCAAATATCAATGGCACTCTTCCAGTCCGCAAGGCTACGCCGCCAGAATTCATTTCTTGCCATGATTCCACCGGGACATTCCGGAACACCGATTTCGATCAGCGCATCAATCAGTACTTGAGAAAATGCTTCAATGTCAGCAATTTCATCTGGACTCGCATCATCAGCGATAATCATCGCATTGTCCTGATCGGTTTTCAGAGTCTGCTCCTGTCGTCCCTCACTTCCGAGAACCAGGAATGCACTTTTCTTCCCCATATCCTTAAAACGCCCCTGCTTCAACAAATTAATCAACCGTGAGGTAATCTGATCATTTAACAATGCAATCAGCTGAACCAGATCTTTGGTACGAACACCATTCTGGCTGAGAAAAACCACCAGTTGTTCACTTTCCTGATGAATTTTCTTAAGATCTTCTATCGACTGTGCTTCATCAACCGCTTGTAGCAACCGTTGCGGAGAGCGGTTCTGCAAACGAATAATGTCAGATTCATTTATAAGTCCGACCAGAACATTCTCGTCATCGACAACCCCAATCCGGTGAATTCGATTACGAGACATTCTGTAGAGGACTTCAAACAGGGTATCGTCCTCATGAACAGAAATAACCGGTGTCGTCATCACTGAAAAGACCTTAACCACCAATGGGTCCAGCCCACCGGCGACAACCTTGTTGCGCAAATCGCGATCAGTCATAATACCGATGGGCTGACTGTCATCATCACAGGCAATCAAACTGGAAATATTTTTATCCCGCATGATTTCAGCTGCAGTCATTACCGTATCATTGGTATTGCAGGTTATCAGCTGACGCCGGCAATAATCTTTAACGGGAAGAAAAAAGGTCGCTTCATCTGACATACTCAACTCCTCTGGATAAGTTGGATTATAAGTGAAATTCTACACTTATGCTTGCATCTGTCAATTATTTCCGGTAAATACCCGATCGACTATAGAGCTTGTTGTTCTTGCGGCCACTTGACATACATAGTCAAACCCCCATATATAAGTAGAAATAAAAGGAGTTTTTATATGTTGAGAAATATCGTTCTATTGATTGTAGCTATTGCACTGTTCGGCTGTTCACAGGAGCAACCGACCCAGATAACAAGTCAGTCAACACCGACGGCAACCGAGTCAAAGACAACTCAAAACAACCCCGAAATTGCTGAATACTTGCTAGTATTCTTTATCGATCCAAATGGTGGACCGTGTCAGATGCAGGAAAATATTCTTAGCCAGATGGCTGCTGAACTGGATGGTAAAGTATTGATCCGACCAGTAAAAACCACTGTTCCCGCGGACATGGATATTTTTTACGCTTATGGCATTCGGGCTCTCCCGACAATCCTTTTAGCTGATTCTTCTGGCAAAGAGATCAAACGACTCTCTCCCGGTGTCCATGCTGCAGAGACAATTCGCAACTTGCTGAACCAGATTCCGAAGAGCTAGCACGATGACCCCTCTTGATTTGAGTATCACAACGATGGCAATGACCATTTTTGCTGGAATCGCCAGTATTGCATCTCCCTGCGTCCTGCCAGTTGTTCCCATTATTGTTGCCGGAACCGAAACCGATCATAAACACCGACCACTGTTGATTGTTCTGGGATTAAGTCTCAGTTTTATGACAATGGGTTTGGTAACTTCACTGTTTGGTGGAGCTATTGCCGGGGTGATGCCACTCCTTGAAAAAGCGGCAGGTGTCCTCATCATCGTGTTCGGTGTGTTGATGTTATTTGATGTCAACTTATTTAAAAGGCTGACCCTATTTTCCAATATACAGAGTAGCAGTCGTGGTCGTTGGTCCGGGTTGATCATGGGTTTAACCCTGGGTCTGGTCTGGATCCCCTGTGTTGGGCCAATGCTGGCAGGAGTTCTGACTGTGGTAGCTACCGACGGCAGGCTTTCGACCGGTGTGATTCTATTGGCTTGTTATTCCCTCGGTTTTGCTATCCCCATGCTATTGCTTGGTTATGCATCGCAGTCAGTACGTCAGAAAATCAAGCAAGTTAATGCCCATCCCCTGGCAATTCGACTGGTCAGCAGTGGGTTATTAATCGTCTTCGGTATTTTCATCCTGACCCAGGGAATGCTGGGACTTGGTGGCTTGTTCTAAAGCGGATTCAACAATTGAATATCAACCTGCTCTCCAGCTGAGAGTTCCGCTTGCTCTGCTGACAGTATGGCAATGGCGTTAGCCCTGATCATAGTACTGAGGATACCGGTATTTTGATCACCAGCACTTTCTGCCACCAAACCCGCCGAAGTTTTTTCTACCTTGACCCGCAAAAACCGGGTTTTCTTTGTTTCATTGCAAAGAGGAGCCCTCAAGGTCGCCTTGATCAATGGTCGAAAAATATCACGATGTCCCATCATTTTCAGGAGTGCTGGTCTGATCAACTCTTCAAACCCAATCATACTGGAAACAGGATTTCCCGGTAGAGAAAATACCGGTTTACTCCCCTTTAGACCAAAAGCTGTCGGCCCACCAGGCTTAATAGCCACTTTCCAGAACAACCGCTTGACCCCAACACTTTCCAGTATTTCACGCACCAAGTCCCGATCACCGGTCGAAACCCCTGCAGATGTTATCAGCACATCTGCCTCAAGCCCCAACGCAATCTTATCACTAAGACTTTCATGATTATCACGGGCAATACCGAGAACTACTGGAATAGCTCCGATTTCACTTACGGCCGCCGCGAGAGACCAGGAGTTACTATCGATAATCTGCCCTGCAGCAGCTGTTTTACCCGGAGCAACCAGCTCATCTCCTGTTGACAAAATCGCAACTGTAGGACGACATAAAACCGACACTTTCAGTTGGGAAAAAGAAGCCAGTAAATTGATTTCTGCTGGGCGCAAAACTGTCCCTGCGGGGATCATAACCTCATTAACAGCAATATCACTGCCACGAAAACGAATATAATCACCTATTTTCACTGCTCGGTTAATAATGATACTATCTCCGGCAGATTCGCTGTTTTCAATCGGGACAATAGCATCACAACCGGCTGGAATCGGCGCACCAGTCATAATTCTTACCGCAGTTCCAGCACGAACAGAAATACCATCGGTAACGGCTCCTGCGGGGATATAGCCATCCACCTGTAATCGGGCAAAAGGCTGGCAATCATTCGCTCTTACCGCAAAGCCATCCATCTCCGAATTATCCCAACGAGGTAAGTCCCAAGGAGCACGAACTTCCTCAGCTATAACCCTGCCACCTAACTGGGAAAGCTCAACCATCTCAGCTTTAAGTGGGGATATATTATTCAGAATCGTGCTTCTTGCAACTTCAAAACTTTCAGCCATAAACGTCTTCTTTATCCACAAGTTTCATTTTTACTGATCGCTTCTGCCTTGATCCGATCGAGTAATAATGCCAGCGCGGGTTTGACATTTTCACGAATATCACCGGCAACAATCAGAAAGAGCAAGTCATCACCTGGTTGCATCTCCCCCGAATGAGCTTCTACCACAACCTTAAAAATCCCCTCCAACTGCTCAACTTGTGCACGAATTTTCTCAATTTTATCCTCATCAGCAACGACCTCAATTCGGCTAACCGGAGAGTGATCGCCACGCGACCAGCCACGCACTGTTCCGTTGTGAATCAAAACCATACCGACATTTTCGGCAAATGCCGGATCCTGTTTCATTCTTGATATTGTTTTAGAGATATCCATTTATTAGTTCCTTGTGGGAGGGATCAGACTAGCAGACTGAAGATTGCAGGCTATCACACTCAACTATCCGCCAATTTGTGCCATAGAAAATGGGGAGTATCCAGCCGTATTGGAATTCAGAGTATGACAGGCGGGTTTATCATGAACCAGACGTTGTAATTCTCTGGCAACATTGTCTACGTTTCCTGGAAGCAATAGTGGCTTTAAATCGAATCCATGGTCAGAAAATAGACAAGTTCTGACTTGTCCCGAAGCGGTGATCCGAATTCGATTACAATCCTGACAAAAATGGCCAGATAATGGAGCAATAACCCCAATTTGTCCCACTGCACCATCAATGGCAAACTCTTCTGCCGGTCCAGCCAATGCTCCCCGATCAACGGGATGGAGGCAATAATGATCATGCAAAATCTGTAAAACATCTTTACTGGAAACAACCAGTGAGCGCCAGTCTTCTTCTTTTAATGTTGGCATATATTCAATAAAGCGAACGGTACAATCATGGTCCTTTGTCAATCCGGCAAAATCCAGGATTTCATTGTCATTGAAGCCACGCATGACCACCACATTGATTTTATACGAGAGCCCGACTTTTTCTGCAGCAGCAATTCCGGCCAACACCTGAGGAAGCAGATCCCGCCGGGTTAATTGAGAAAACATAGCCGGTTGCAGTGAATCAAGGCTGATATTAAGACGCTGCACCCCCACATCCTTCAACGCCTGTGCCATTTCAGGAAGAAGAACGCCGTTAGTTGTCAACACCAGCTGCTTCAACCCTGAAATATTTGCCAGCTGCTCCAGGAATGAAATGATCCCGTTTCTGACTAGCGGTTCGCCGCCAGTCACCCGGATTTTTTCAATGCCAAGAGAAACAGCCGCCTCAGCAATCAGTAAAAACTGTTCGTAGCTTAATATTTCTGCATGTCCTAGCTTGTCAATCCCGTCAGCTGGCATACAATAAACACAGCGCATATTACAGCGGTCGGTTATAGACAGCCGTAAATAGTTAATTTTTCGACCAAAATTATCTGACAGACGCATAAATTATTGATTCTCACAGTGTCGGTTTTTACAATCATTCGAAGTTTAGCATATATTTTTGTTGTTGAAAAATCAAAAGCTGTTATAATTCCAGATACTGTGCAAAAATCTTGGGGGGTTTGATGCTGACCTGCCGCATAAATTTAATCCGTATTCCCCCTCATTCTGACTGCTGTCAAAACTAATTCTTCAAGGAGGTAGACTATGCAAAAACTGATTCGCATCGAACCGTCGAAGTGCATCGGTTGCAAAACCTGTGAGATGGCTTGTTCTTTCAAGCATACGGGAGAATTCATGCCCAGTCGTTCGCGTATTTTCAACGAGGTTTTTCTTGATGAAGCCAAGTTTATCACTGTCACTTGTATGCAGTGTGATGACCCGTGGTGTGTCAAGGCCTGCCCTAAATCTGCGATCAGCAAAGAGATGCCGTCCGGCGTTGTTATCGTTGATCGGGATCGCTGTGTTGGTTGCCGCACCTGTGTCAGCGCCTGCCCATTCGGCATGATCAAATATGTCCCATCCCTTGGCAAGGTCGACAAATGCGATCTCTGTGGTGGTGATACCCCAGAATGTGTTGCTTTCTGCCCAACCCAGTGTCTGACTCTGGAAGAAGAAGACACACCGCTGCGGCAAAAAATGTTGCGCTTTGTTGACGCAGTGAAAGAGGGACAAATGGAGGTGCGAAAATGAGTCGATTTAGCCTAAAAGGGTGGAGCGGAAAGCTATTACGTGTTGATCTGACCGCCGGAACCTGCACCGATGAAGTTCTTAATGAACAATGGGCGAAAGAGTACCTTGGTGGCCGCGGTTTAGGAACCAAGTATTTTACTGAAGAAGTTGCAGCCGATGTTGATCCTTTTTCAGCTGAAAACAAACTGATATTGGCCGCCGGACCACTGACCGGAACCTACGGTGCCGCCAATGGTCGTTACATGGTTATCACCAAATCACCATTAACCGGAACGATTGCCAGTTCCAACTCCGGGGGATACTTCCCCTGCGAACTTCGCTATGCCGGTTACGATATGGTTATTTTCGAAGGTAAGGCCGAGTATCCTTCTTATCTACAAATCCATAATGACAAAGCTCAGCTGGTCGGTGCCGTCCATCTCTGGGGTAAGTCAACCAAAGAGACCGAAGATCAGATTCTTGCTGAATTCCATGGCGACGCTAAAATTGCCTGTATTGGCCAGGCAGGTGAAAATCTGGTCAGCTTTGCTGCAATTATCAATGATAAGCATCGTGCCGCCGGACGAACCGGAATTGGTGCCGTTATGGGAAGCAAAAATCTCAAAGCGATAGCCGTACGTGGAACAGGTGGGGTTAAAATTGCCGATCCAGTAGCATATCGAGAAGCAGCTCTTGACTCTTATGCTTTGCTCAAAGCAAATCCCGTCTCTGGCGAAGGGCTTCCTGCTCTTGGCACACCAGTTCTGGTCAATGTTATTAATCAAATGGGCGCATTGCCAACCAATAACTTCCAGAAAGATACCTTTGATGGTGCCGAGGCAATCTCGGGTGAAGCTCTAGCCTCAACTTACCTGAAACGAAATAAAGGATGTATGGGCTGCGTTATCGGTTGTGGTCGAGTCACTGGTTTAGCAGGTTCCCGCTTTGACGGTGATGGTGAGGGTCCTGAATATGAAACCCTCTTTTCCTTGGGATCCGCATGCGGCGTCGATGACTTGGCAGCTATCACCAAGGCCAATTATATCTGTAACGAGTACGGCATGGATACAATCACTATCGGAACAACGATAGCCTGCGCCATGGAATTGGCTGAAAAAGGGCTGGTCACTGAAGAAGAAATCGGTATGCCTCTAAGTTTTGGTGATGCTGATGCAATGGTCAAGCTGGTTGAAATGGCTGGCAAGCGGGAAGGGTTCGGTGAAAAACTCGCCATGGGTTCCTACCGCATGGCCGAAAGTTTCGGCGCCCCAGAGCTATCCATGTCAGTAAAGAAGTTGGAATTCCCCGCCTACGACGGTCGTGGCATCCAAGGAATCGGCTTGAACTATGCGACCAGTAACCGTGGTGCGTGCCACGTCCGTGGCTATATGATTTCACCAGAGGTCCTCGGGCTGCCGGAAAAACTTGATCCTCAGGCGACTGAAGACAAGGCGGTCTGGACCAAGATCTTCCAGGATTTCACAGCAACAGTTGATTCTTCAGGTGTTTGCCTGTTCACCACCTTTGCTATCGGCGCACCTCAGTTTGCCAATTTCCTTACTGCTGCTACTGGAGCTGAGTTCACCGAAGCGACGATCATGGAAATAGGTGAGCGGATCTATAATATGGAGCGGGTCTTTAACCTCAAGGCCGGAGTTGATCCATCTCAAGACACTCTACCGAAACGGCTTCTGGAAGAACCAATCTCTGATGGACCGCTCAAGGGTGAAGTAGCCAAGTTGGGTGAAATGCTTCCTGAATACTATCAGGAACGAGGTTGGAGCACAGAAGGAATTCCAACAGATGAGAGGCTCCAAACTCTTGGGTTAGTTTAGTTATTAAAAATAACCCGTAACCGCTAACTGCGCTCCTCGATAATCTTTAACGTGGAGCGCAGTTTTTTCTAATTTAAGATCAACCAATTTCAGGGATATTTACTATGGCTGAGCAATATGATTTTGTCATAATCGGCAACAGTGCCGCTGGATTACAAGCAATTCGCACTCTCCGCAAGCACGACCAGTTGTCAACCATTGCCATCATTGATCGTGAAGATCGTCCAGCCTATTCACGCGTTTTAACCCCCTACTATATCGGTGGGCACATTCTCCGTGAAGGCCTCAATATTGTTGATCACTCCTTCTATCAAGAATGGGGCATCACCCCTGTTTTTGGTCATTCAGTAGTCTCAATTGATCCGGAAAAACATTCCCTGCAATTGTCGGATGGCCGTAAAATCAGTTTTAAGAAATTGCTGATTGCAACTGGAGCTGAAGCACGAACTCTCCCCATAGCGACACAGCGTGCCTGCGTGCTCCGCCATATGGATGATGCTGAAAAGCTGGTTGATCTTTTTCAGAATCTAAAAAGTGTAACCGCCGTGGGAGCTGGTCTGGTCAGTCTTCCACTCCTATCACATGCCTCAGATCAAGCTGAAAAGCATTTGGTGGTTGGTTCCAACCGTATTTTCAGCCGGGTTGTCGATGCTGAGACCTCAGCTATTCTTGAAGATCAGTTGCAAGCAAAAGGACTGAATATTCATAAGCAAAACGATATTACAGAGATGGTTGAAGCAGAACAATTACAACTGAGCTTAGCAAGTGGAAAGCAATTGAGTAGCGACCTGCTGATCGTCGGTAAGGGAGTTAATCCAAATACCCATCTCGCAACTGAGGCCGGTGTAGAGGTTGCTGATGGAATTTTGATTAACACTAACTGTCGCAGTAATCATCCTGATGTTTATGCCGCTGGAGATGCTGCTGAAGGGTTGGACTTTATCACCGGCGAAACAACTATTCAGGGCAACTGGATGACGGCAGTGGAACAGGGTGAAAATGCCGCATTGAATATGATGGGGATAGAATGCCACTATCAAGGCAGCTTGAAGAATAATATTACTGAAATTTTTGGGATTGAAGTTGCGGCTGTTGGTTATTGCCAAGATGACGTTGCCGAGATTATTACCAGTTGGAATGCGGCAACAGGCCGTTTCCGTAGAGTATTCCTTGATGAAAAACAACGTGTTGTCGGAGCAAACATGATCGGTGAAACCAACGATGCTGGCCTCTATTACCAATTGATCAGTACCCGCAGCATTTTCCCTGGAAAACAGATGCTTACCGGTACCGCCAATTATGCCCAGACACTGTTTCGCTTGGAATAACCGATGATCAAGGTTCAATTTTACAGTCTGATACGAATACTATTAAAACAGGAAAAGCTTGAGTTGTCTGCTTGCGAGAATGAGAACGTCGGGCAACTCCTGCAGCGCCTCCAACGGCAAATAGCAACGCCCTTTTTACACAAATTATTGGATAAAAAGGGTGAACCGATTTTGGGAACCATTATCATGGTTAATCGCCGCAATATCCATCATCTTGAAAAATTGGAAACTCCGGTTGCAGATAGCGATGTCGTTGCCCTCTTCCCTCCCGGTGCCGGAGGCTGATCTTCCTCTCAATCCTTCTCCATGCGGGAAAAGGTGGCCGAAGGCCGGATGAGGGGGGAAATTTCAGCACATAGCAGGATTGTTACTGATCAGATTCTTTTTAATGGGCACCTTTATATATGCCATCAACAGAACGCTACAATCGCCAGATTCTTCATTGGGGGAAGGAACGACAGCAACAAGTTGAGGCGGCAACGGTTCTGATCGCCGGAGTTGGTGGTCTGGGTGCAACGGCCAGCCAGTTACTAGTCCGGGCTGGAATCGGCAAACTCTATCTGGTCGATGATGGGCTGGTCAACTGGCCCGATCTCAATCGCCAGCTACTCTACAATGAAACTGATATTGGTCAAACCAAGCTTGAAGTTGCCAAACAAAGACTGCAACAGATCAACAACAACGTCAAAATTGAGTTACTGCAAAAGCATATCGATCATTCCTTCCAAGCTCCAACCGACGTTTCAATCATTGCTGACTGTCTCGATAATTATTCCAGCCGCTTCGATCTGGAAACTGGGCTAGCCGCTGGTTCGTTTCTCATACATGGTGGAATTGAAGGAGATCAGGGACAGGTTCTGACTCTGCAAAAGGGAAAATCTCAAGGATTAACTGAAATTTTTACTGGCACCCGGCAACCGCAAGGAAATATTCCTGTCACGGGTGCTGGCGCAACAATTATTGCTGGTTTCATGGCCAATGAACTATTCAATACTATTTTTGGTCAACCGCAACTGCTCAACCGATTCCTGATCGTTGGCCTTGGCGATCTGCACCTGACTTTTCTCGATGTCTGACGGCTCAAAAAAATCGACTTCCAACAATTGCGCTGCTATAGTGTGCAAGTATTTGTTCTGATCCAATAAGGAGAAAAAACTATGATGCGCAAATTATTAATTCTAATCCTTCTCTCAACCCTATTTATCTCCGGTTGCGAATGCGTCAGCGGATTCGGGCGTGACCTGCAAAAAACTGGAAGCTGGATTGAAAGAAATACCAGCTGATATCTACTTATTTTCAGGGGTCATTTTTTTGAAGCAGTCATTCTCCCCCCTTGTCTACTGTATTTCACCCAATTGTTCCAATCAAGTTTAACCATCTGCCAAAAAAGAGGAAATTCTACAGGGGAGTTCAACGTCAACCTGAACCATAATACTGCCGGTGAGATTTGTTCCTAAGAGATATTATTGTCTCGTATTTCCTCCAGTTCTTTATCAAACACCGCCCAGACTTTTTCACTTAACTCAGCCATAAATTCTGGGTTGGTAATATTTGGGAGGTTGATGTTCGGGTTTGGATTTTTCCAAACCTCTGTGGGGAGGCTAAATTCCTCTTTGGTATAACCTTGACGAAATTCAAGTGCCATTGCATACAAGAATGCGCGTCGCACTGCTTCTTTAATCTTGTTAGGGTCAATCTCCAAATTAAATTCACTTTTCAGACAGTCAACAACCATCTGTGTGCCAATCCCCTGGGTAATATCGAAGAATTTACATAGCCCAATCAAGTCAAAACCGACAATATGGAGTTTCTCTTCAGTGATGGCTTTAACCCAGGAATCAACATCGGATTTACCTTCACGAATCAGCATGCCGTAAGTGCCCATGGTCATGTGGGCACCAGCAATTGCCCAACAATAACCGGGGTTGGTTTCCGGTTGATAGGCAGGGAGTTCCAACCCTTTGACATGGTACGCATAGCTGGTTTCACCGGTGCTCTGTGACAGGCGCATCGAACCTTTGCCAATTTCGGGAGAATTTCCTTCTCCCGCATTGATAATCAATTCACGGATCTTTTCATAGTCACCAAAAGTTGCTCCGTTAAGTAGGGGCTTTTCTGGATGACGTTCATTGTAGGAAAGAGTATAGGAAATGGTGACGCCCAGAGAAATGGCATCCATCCCGTAGTTGTCACATAGTTGAATCAGCCGTCCCGCTTGACCGGCTTCATGAATACCAATATTAGTACTGAGTAGGTTAAGTGGTTCATAATCAAATTTGGCAATAAATTCGCCACGGCTACCATCAGCATTTTTTTCAGAAATATAATTATGGCAGGTAATTCCACAACGATAGCAAGCACCAGATTCAATGTTGTAGTTTTTCTCAACATTTTCGCGAAAGAGCTTTTCGGGAAGATTATTTCCTTGTGGACGATAGTTTCTAAAGGGAACTGCATGAAAGGGTTGCATCACATCGTATGCGGCCCAAGTGCCCCCGCCACCACCCCGTTTGATCGGTTGTAGGCGAGCAGATCCACCCCCCTTGACAACATTGCGGTTGACCTTTTTAACTGCATCGGTCAAAGGTTTGTTTTTATCACTACTTTGAGCAACCAGGGCGATAATATTCTTATATCCCATCATGCTGCCCATACCGCCACGACCGGCAAAGCGCAATTTATCTTCGCCTGTCTTAAGTTGGTTTTCCGTTGAAAGGGCTACGGCCCCCATATAAACATTCTGCCAATTTTCACCGGCTTGACCAATCGCGGCAAAGTGGGCATTGTCATATTCTTTTTGTAACGCCATAATCTTTTTATGGGTAGAAAGACCGAGCAAATGATCCGCTGGTTTTAGTTCGATCTGCGGACCATTTACAGTTTCTTTGATCAGAACGTAAACCGGTTTTTCGGAGCGATTTTCAAAGATCAGTTCATCCAGACCAGTCCATTTGAATTTAGCGCCGAACTTGCCACTGCCGGTAGACCACATCGCTGCGGGAAGCCCTGCTTTTGATCCTTTGATTGGACTAAAACTGGAAAAGTAGGTACGAAGGCCAGTCATAGCACTACTACCAGTGAGCAGACCGGTATTGACAATCAATGGGTTCTCGTCACAGTAGGCGGTTGAAATCGTCCGCTGAGCCAACAATTGGAAGGAACGCCCAAAACCACCAAGGACATCTTCAAGGTTTTGACAGGACACATCTTCAAACTTTTGTTCACCGTTTGTCAGATCGACAGTACAACGGCGATAATATATTAACTCGGGGTGGGCAACCGGATCGGTCGTCTCAATTTTCATGGACAAACTCCTTGATCAATAATATCACTGTGCTTATCCCCCTTCGAGCAGTGGAAGTAACATCAGAGAATCACCATCATGCAAAATATCTTCTGCAGCAGCATGGACTCCGTTAATTAACACGATACCGAGCAGTGTAACGGAAATTTTAAGATCGTCAACAATACTTTGAGCCGTACTCCCAAGGGGATAGTCGCAGACTTCTTCTTTAAAACGGCCAATACGAAAAACCCCATGGAGACTGATGGTAATCTGCATAACAGTCCTCAGTTTATTTGTTTGAAAACAGCTATTGAGTGAATAACAACCTATTTTTAAATTACATACAGGATTTTATCGATGCTAAACAGAGTCAAGTATCTCACGAAAACCTGAATAAACACTACTGATCTGAAGGAAACCCATGGGAAACCTATTTTTTTATGCCATGACAATTTTAATCTGGGGGTCAACTTGGCTGGCGATCAAATATCAACTTGGGGTCGTTGCTCCAGCCTTCTCTATTGCCTATCGCTTTGCCTTGGCTGCTCTACTACTTCTTGCTTGGTGTTTCTTGACCAAACGACCAATGCGTTTTTCGCGCCAGGAGCACCTGTTCATCGCGCTACAGGGAATCATGCTCTTTGCTCTGAATTATTTGTTTTTTTATTTGTCAGAGCTCTACATTACTAGCGGATTAGCTGCCGTTGTTTTTTCAACGATCATTATTATGAACCTGATTAACGGAAGAATTTTCCTCGGCACTCCGATGGAATGGAAAGTGATGTTTGGTGGGATTTTTGGCTTGGCCGGATTAGGCTTGCTGTTTTGGCCGGAAATGGCTGCCGTAAATTTTTCTGGGCCGATACTTTCCGGATTACTGTTTAGCTTTGGGGCAACTTATCTGGCATCGTTGGGAAATATTCTTTCCGCCCGCAACCAGAAAAACAAACTACCGATCATCCAGACCAATGCCTACGGAATGAGCTATGGAGCTCTATGCATGTTCCTGATTGCATGGTTGAGTGGGGCACCAATGATTATTGAAACCACCCCCGCCTATCTGTTTTCACTTATGTACCTGGCTTTATTTGGATCAGTCATCGCATTTGGCTGTTATCTGACATTAATTGGACGAATTGGGGTGGGAAGAGCCGCCTACACAACCCTGCTATTTCCAATTGTTGCGTTGTTATTATCAACCATCTGGGAAGATTACAACTGGACATTTTCAGGGATTCTCGGAATTGGATTGATTCTCTGTGGAAATTCTCTGGCCTTGCTGAAAAAGAAAGCCCCAACTCTGTAATTGAGTTGGGGCTTTTGATTTTATACTGACATCTCACCCCAACCTGTTTGTTGTGAAGATGCCATAGATTCGGTCCTTTGGGGAATCGCTGTCTGCATGATCTGCCCATTGGCAAGGGTGAAGCGGCTAAGCATAAATCTTAATTGTTCCGCCTGACTGGACAACTCCTCTGCCGCAGCAGCGGATTCTTCTGCCGTTGCAGTATTCCCTTGCACTGCTAGATCGACTTGACCTAACCCTTGATTCACCTGAGTAATCCCCTGTGCCTGCTCATTTCCTGCCGCTGCAATTTCTGCAACAAGAGCAGTCACCTTAGTCACTAAATTAACAATTTCTTGCAACGATGACGATGTCTGCTCGGCTATATGAGTACCATTCTTAGTCTTTTCAACTGACCCTTCGATGAGTTCCGCTGTTTCACTGGCCGCTTTTGCACTACGTGCTGCCAGGTTGCGAACCTCTTCAGCAACAACCGCAAATCCTTTTCCATGTTGTCCCGCACGAGCGGCTTCAACCGCAGCATTTAGAGCCAACAAGTTTGTCTGGAAAGCAATCTCATCAATAACTTTTATGATTTTACTGATATTCTGTCCAGCATCGTTAATTTCACTCATAGCCGAAACCATACCACTCATGTGCTGCCCACCTTTTTCAGCTGCGCTACTTGCTTCAATAGCAAGTTGACTGGCTTGATTAGCATTCTCAGCACTTTGCTTAGTTTGCGAAGCCATTTCACTCATGGAACTACTGATTTCTTCTAAAGCTGCAGCCGTTTCGGTTGTTCCTTGAGAGAGGTTCTGGCTTGAGTCCGCAACTTGGCCGCTGGCAGAGTTGATCTGTTCACCAGCGCTCTGGATTTGGCCGACAATATTATTCAAGTCCAGACTGAGCTTCTGTAAAGCAGTCCGAATCTGATCTTGGTCATCACGTGGTTGTACATCAAGAGACAGATCACCATTGGCTATTTTCTGTAAATTGGCGACTATCTCATGTTCAAGATTATCGGATAATTTATCCATGGTACGAGCCATTTCACCGAGTTCATCTTTGCGAGTTAAATTAAGCCGCAGTCCCAGACGACCCTTTTCAATTTCCTTTGCCATGGTCATAACCTGATCAATGGGTTCCAGTGTGCGTCGAGCACTCCAAAGTGCAAAGATGGCCCCTAGTACAAGAAGAACCACGGCAGCAATGGCAATAACGGTGATCATCCAAGAAAAAGATGAGCCGATCAATGTACTTGCAGAATAAATTTGGGTCAAAGGAACGCTAACTCCAAGAGTCATATCAAGAGGTTTAAAATAAATGGCACGTACCATCATTTCCTCAGAATTCCCAGTCAGCATATTTTTTAAAGTAAAGAATAGCTCAACTGTTTTACCGTTGGCTCCACGTGCTGTTTCAATCACTTTTTGAATATAGGCAACACCATTGTCATCACGCAACTCCCAGCCATTCTGTCCTGTTTTATTCCCCTTAGGCGAAATCAGATATTCACCTTTGCGCTCCCCAGAATCGAGTGCCCAAAAATAACCTTTTTCACCAACAGTGATCGATTCCATACGTTGCTGCAGTTTTGCCCACGACTGAACTTCACCTTCTTTGTCATAAAGGCTTTCTAGCTGATCAATAAAAACTCCTGGAGCAATAATCAGATCAAGAGGCGCAAAGTAACGATAGTAAACAGCCTTATCACGTTTAGTCGTAACCGAAGTGTAAACAATAAACCCTTCCTTTTGGGTTCGCATGGTATCGATGTGCGCAGATCCGGAAAGATCCTTCCCTTCGCTCTTAGGATGGATCGTTAAACGCCCTTTGCTGTTCATACCAAAGGCATAGCCACTTTTAGCGATCTTTGCTGATAAGACGGTAGCACGTATTTTATCAAATGCTTCGCGAGCAGAAGATTCCTTGTGCAACTGTTCAACCTTTCGGTACAAATCATCTGCGACTGATCGTAAATAACTTTTTACTGCTGTTTGCCGTTGCTGCTCCATTGTCGAATGATAAAGTTCGAGTAGATCATTTGTGCCCGTAAGGATGTGATCCAAATCAGCATCAATCAAAAGCTCTGTCTGTTTATCGACAATAACCCGAGTTTGCGTAGAAAAATAACCGGTTAGAGCCAGGGTCAGCAGTAGTGGAAGAGCAACACTGACAAGAATAATGATTAATTGTTTGTATTTGATCGACATAAATTCCCTCATTCAGCCTTTTTGGTAAAAATGGGTTGATGTAAATTGAATCCAGAAACTGTTATTATTTCAGCTTTGTATCTTCATAAATCACTTTGCCAGATAGTTATATTTTCCCAAAAAAAATTGGTATTACCAATTTTCTGACAATATAGATAAATAACTACTCATTGACAACTAATCATTGGAGCTTATTACTCATATTGAAAAGTTAGCACTGATCGTCGCTGTGAGGGAACAAAATGGGGGCCAAAGATATTGACTTTAATATTGGCATTTGTCGGAAAAAATAGAAAAGGAAGTGGTTTTATTCTCTATAGATACTAAAGCGCCAACTACTTAAGAGGCGGAGGGAGAAAGGTGACAATTATAAATTGTCTTGATGAAAACCGGGGATATTTGGAAAAACAGATGTCTACCGCAAAACAGTTTTCATTGCCGTGATGACTGCATCAATCCGTTCACGAGTAATCCAATAATGAAGGACAGCTCGAAACTTACGTTCGAAACCTGGATAGGGGCTAAGTAGGATATTGTGCTCTCTCATTATGGTGGAGAATTCTAACGGACTTAATTTAGCTGTTTCTTCCAGCCAGAAAAATACAAAGCTAGTATGTTGGCTCATCACCCTGACACCCGGAACATCCTTGAGCATTTCAGAAAGATAAAGGGCGTTTGCATGATCCTCATGCAGGCGTTGACTCATTTTATGTATCGCTATTAACCCTGCTGAAGCAAGAATCCCAGCCTGTCGCATTCCACCACCGAGCACTTTGCGCGCACGATGCGCTTCTTTGATAAACTCTTTCTTGCCAAGCAGAATGGATCCTACTGGTGCACCCAGCCCCTTGGACAAACAAAAAGTCATGCTGTCAGCACCGGCAATAATTTCTGCGGGGGAAACATTATAAGCAGTTGCCGCATTAAAAATCCGTGCTCCATCAATGTGCAATGGAAGATGATGGTTATGAGCTAGATCCGCCACCTGCCGGGTGTACTCTGGACTTAGGGGGACAGAGCCGACAGTCCCTTGAGTATTTTCGAGAGAGATCAGTTTTGTCCGTGGAAAGTGTTCATTGTCGCCACGAATCGCCTGCTCGATTTCATCCAGAAGCAGGGTTCCATCTTCCTGAACGGGAAGGGTTCTGGGCATAATCCCCCCGAGAGCCGACATTCCAGCCTGTTCATAGAGAATGATGTGCGCTTTATCGCCAGCGATCACTTCACTCCCGCGCGGGGCATGGGTCAATAAGGCAATCAGGTTTCCCTGAGTTCCACTGGTGACCAACAAACCCGCCTCCATCCCAAACATCTCTGCTGCTTCCGTTTCAAGTCGATTGACGGTTGGATCTTCGCCATAAACATCATCTCCAACTGTAGCCTTTGCCATTGCGCTACGCATTTCGGCGGTGGGATGAGTCACAGTATCACTACGCAGATCAATTACATTCATAAATATGATCCTTATCCTAAATTACACATAAGAGATATGAAGCCATGTCACAAGCTCCCCAACCTAGGCAAAGAAGTTGCCGATGTCAATCATTCGATCTTCCTCAATTACGGCAAGAATCCCTATCCTTGGTGATACTTTTCTTTGTCGACCCCTTTCAACAAAATTGATTTTACGCTAGTGTTGCCTACTGATTTGATTTTACATATGTTTTCACTTTTAAGGACAAATAAGTAATGGGTTATGTCTATTTAAATGGTGAGTTTATTAAAAGTGACTCCGCCAAAATTTCAGTTTTTGATCAGGGTTTTTTATACGGCGACGGAATTTTTGAAAGCTTCCGCTCTATCGGCAAGAATCTCTATCAATTTCCACACCACTATCAACGGTTGCTTCAATCGGCCGAAGCTCTCTCTTATCCGATCACCTTTACGCAAGAAAAATTGGAAGCGATCCTACTGGAATTACGTGAACGCAATGATTTAAATAATGCTTATTATCGGATCACCATAACCCGAGGGAAAGGGCAGATTGGATTTCAGTCTAATCTGGACAACAATTTGACTTGCCTTGTACTGACCCGAGAGTTTCAAGGGCTTGATGACAGCTATTATCAGGAAGGTATTGAGCTGCAAGTAGCGCAGACACGGAGAAATGCTCCCGAAGCAATTAATCCTAAAATCAAGTCAATCAGTAATCTCAATAGCTTACTGGGAAAATTGGAAGCCAAAGCCGCAGGAGCTTTTGAGGTCATTATGCTGAACAATAAGGAGCATATCTGCGAAGGATCGGCCTCGAATATCTTCTGGACTCGTGGACAATGGGTGTTCACCCCCGGAGCATCCACCGGTTTACTGGAAGGGGTGACCCGCTCAACAATCATGCGTCTATGTGAAAACAAGCTGAACCTACGAGTTATCACTGGTGAGTTTAAACTCCAGGATTTACAATTTTCAGATGAAGTTTTTATCACCTCGACTTCTCTGGAGGTGATTCCTGTGGTAAAAGTTGATGGATTTACCATCAATCAAGGAACGGTTGGTTCTGTTGCCCGGCAACTGCGAGAAGAACTGCACCGGGATATGGGGAAGAAGGTTAGCGATGCCTGAATTTATTGTATCCGTAGAAGAAGCAGATTTGACCGTCGAGCAGTTTCTACATCAGCACATACCGGCGGCTCCAGCTGGTTATCTGCGGCAACTGTTTAAAAAGGGAAAAGTCAAAAACGCAAATAAAATCATGACTGCCGCTGATTGTCTCACTGTCGGAGCCAAGATATCCTTACCTAACAGTAGCCGGATTCAGGAATTCCTCTTTGCCCCTCAAGACCCTCGTCCAAAACTTGATATTCTCTATGAATCGCGGGAAATTTTGGTTGTCAATAAACCTGCGGGGTTAGCCATCCACAAAGGTAAAGGGCATGAACGCGATAACCTGACTGATCGAGTCGCTACATTTCTGGCCAATCGAGGGGACAAGTTTCAAGCAGCCCCGGTACAACGCCTGGATCTGGAGACCTCCGGTCCGGTGTTATTCGGCAAAGGAAAGAAAAGTTGCGCTGAATTGGGAAAATTATTTATGCAGGGAGAGGTGACAAAAACCTACTTGACATTGGTTAATGGAAAACTGTTGGGTCGTGGAGATTTCTTGAGTGATATCCCCGCCAAGGGAAAATTAAAAACGGCTAAAACCAGTTATCAAACCCTGATCGGTACTGAGGCTGTATCATTATTAGAAATTCAACTGCATACCGGTCGTCAGCATCAGATCCGTCGCCAGTTAGCGGATGCTGGACATCCACTCTACGGCGATAAGCGTTATAAAGGGCCATGCCCAAGAAAACTCCCCAGGTTATTTCTCCATTGTCGACGGCTGGCATTCATCGACCCGTTCAGCCACCAAAGGATAGAGGTAAATTGCCCTCTGCCGAAAGAATTATCCCGTTTTTTACCAGAAGTTAACATTGAACATTAATATGGAAAAATCGTTTCCATACTGATGACGTTGATCGCGTCAAATTTTAGCAGTATCGCCATCGTTTACTATTTCCATTTCGAATTGATCAAGTCGTGCCGATATTACCGGTTACCCCTTCTCACGCGTTTTCAATGTATTGGAACCGCGCGTCACTGTGGCGATACCAACACCCAGCTTATCCGCAATCTGCCGTTGTGGCATCCCTTCTTCCAGTAACTCAAAAATTTGTAAACGATTTGCCACATCGATAAGCTCGCTAGAAGTCAGCAAGTCACGCAAGGCGTTCTCCATCTCTGCAGAAGTTCCCTGAACAAGCAAATGATTGACTAAATATTCAATGTATTTTATCTTTTCACTCATGTACTAGTACAATAGTACGCAGACGTTTGATGTCAACTCTTTTCTTGTGCATAGCCGCACTCATTGAGTCCGATATCCATGCGGAGTGCACCCTTTTAATGTCTCAAGATTTTCTCCAATACCTTTTTTCTGGACTGACCAGTGGCGCAATCTATGCCCTGATTGCGCTTGGATTTTGTGTTGTCAATAACACCATGGGGATCGTCAACTTTGTTCAGGTTGATTTTGTTTCTCTGGGCGGAATGTTGATGTTCTCAGCCCTGTTTGCTGCCGGGCTGCCAATGATACCAGGACTGCTGCTGGCCGTTACCGGGGTTGCTCTGGTAGCGATGCTGGTGGAACGTTTCGGTCTGCGGCCAGCACGTTCTGACAATCACTTGGTGCTGATTTTCCTGACTGTCGGACTGTCGATCATTCTGCGTGGCGTGATCAAATTAATCTGGGGGAAAAACCGCATGGCCTTGCCGCCACTGACCCCCGATGTACCAGTAAAAATTTTCGGTGCCAGCATTCTGCCGCAAGCACTCTGGATTATCTTATTAACTGTAGTCGCAATCGCCTTACTGACCTGGTTTTTTTATCGTACTTCTCTGGGACTTTCGATGCGCGCGGTCGCATCCAACCCAACTGCAGCAGCGGTCATTGGCATCCCAGCAGGACGGATACGGCTGACTAGTTACGCGATTGCCGGAGCTCTAGGTGGTCTAGCGGGGGTGTTGGTCACTCCGATCACAACCCTAAGCTACGATGTTGGTGTCTTACTCGGCCTGAAAGGGTTCGCTGCCGCCATTCTTGGTGGGTTTGGATCTTTTCCCGGAGCCATTCTCGGTGGCCTTGGGCTTGGTCTGTTAGAATCCCTTTCAGCTGGATATCTTTCGAGTGCATATAAAGATGTGGTCGCCTTTGTGGTGTTGTTGCTGGTGTTATTCGTTCGGCCTAAAGGGTTGTTGGGAAAGTAGTATTATTTCCCCTTATAAAAAAATAACCAAGTTAATTGAAACATTCCCCTCTCCCTGAGGGAGAGGGCTAGGGTGAGGGGGAAACGTTACAAAAGAACATCCGAATAACCAATTTTAAGCCCCCCTCATCCGGCCTTCGGCCACCTTCTCCCTCAGGGAGAAGGGTTAAGTGGGAAGTTTGTACTAATCAGGAAAAACAATGAGGACTATAGTCAAACATGAAAAATCAAATCCAACTCTTGATGGGTAACGAAGCCATCGGCCAAGGGCTAATTGAAGCAGGTTGTCAGATTGCTGCTGCCTATCCCGGCACCCCATCGACAGAAATCCTGCAGGCGGTGATTGATCGGCGTAAGCAAGCAGCTGAACCACTTCACCTGGAATGGTCGGTCAACGAAAAAATTGCCTTCGAAGTTGCTCTGGCTGGCAGCTATACCGGCAAACGTTCTGTGGCGGTTATGAAACAGGTTGGGCTGAATGTGGCAGCTGATCCTTTTATGCGGACCGCTTATATCGGGGTTAAAGGGGGGATGCTAACCATTGTAGCGGACGATCCCGGGCCACATAGCTCCCAGAATGAGCAGGACACCCGCCTGTTCTGTTTACAGGCGCGGGTCCCGGTTATCGATCCGGCCAGCCCGACAGAAGCGAAAGATTTCATCCGACCGGCATTTGAATTATCGGAAAAATATGAACTCAATATTGTTTTACGTCCAACCACCCGCATCTGCCACTCACGGCAAAATGTCTCCATTGCTGAACCGATCACTCTTGATCGACAAGCAAATTTTGAACTGGACACCTCCCGTTGGGCGGCAACTCCGGCGTTTCTTCCAGCACTGCATCGGAAGCTGAACGCCAACCTTGAAAAAATTTCTGTCGAACCCGATTGGCGGCCACGCCTGACTTCGGGAGATAACAGTCAGCCACGAACAGCTCTGGTTGCTTCGGGGATTGTATATAGCAATCTGGTTGATTTGCTTGAGGAATTGAATTTAAGCAATAAAATCGATCTTTACCAGGTATTGATGCCATATCCGCTGAATCCCGATTTTTCCAAAAACTTACATGAAAAGTATGATCACATCCTGATTCTGGAAGAGACCTATCCGGTTATCGAACTGCAACTGG
>JAOZLQ010000092.1 GCA_029934755.1 Desulfuromusa sp.
AATTTATACCGTTCTGCTCCCGATGGTACTTTTTTCACGGTAATATTTGTTCATGCAGTTGCTTTTTTTCTGACAGCAGTCCTCAGTGGAACCCTTGCGGATCGGTGGCGATTCAGCGAAGAACAACTACAGAGAAAAACGATTGATTATGACGAACTGGAGAAAATGAATCGGACGATTTTATCCCATATTAGTAGTGGTCTCATGCTGATCAATTCCACCGGGAAAATTCGATCATTTAACCGAGCGGCTACAGTTATTACCGGGCTGTCTTTGCAGGATGTTTATGATCAAAACGCTGCTGAAATGTTCCCAGGATTGTCAGTTGAGTCGCTTACTGGTACACGGTTGCTAAATAGATCAGAAGGTTATTACGATAGTAAAAATGGTGAAAAACTGATTCTTGGTTATGCTACAACTCTAGCTAAGGGAAGTCAGGGGGAAAATCTTGGTATTTTGGTGACATTCCAGGATTTAACCCAGTTGAAGAAAATTGAAGAGGATTTGAAACGGACGGATCGGCTTGCGGCTGTTGGACGTTTAGCCGCAGGGATGGCACATGAAATTCGCAACCCCCTTGCTTCTATTAGTGGTTCAGTTCAGCTCCTAATGGAGGCTGAACATGCTCAGCCCGAGGATCTTCGCTTGATGGATATTGTGGTGAAAGAAGCCGACCGTCTCAATGGGCTATTAACCGATTTTCTAGGATTCGCCCGTCCAAAGCAACCAGCGAAAGAACCAGTGAATGTTGCTTCTATTTTGGATCAACTTGTCGCTATGCTCGCGACAGACCATCGTTTTAACAAGATTGAGATCATCCATCATTATCCGGAGCAATTTATCCTTGATCTGGACCGGGGGCAGATATTGCAGGCTTTGTGGGATTTAGCCATCAATGCAGCCGAGGCGATGCAAGGGGAGGGGCAGTTGGTTTTTGCTATTGAAACAGACAAGGCTCCTGCCATTATTGTTGAGGATAACGGCCCCGGTATCTCCGCTGAAATAAAAGGACGTATTTTTGAACCTTTTTTTTCGACGAAAGAGCGGGGAACTGGATTGGGTCTAGCCTCTGTTTACTCGGTTATTGAGTCTCACGGTGGAGTTGTAACAGTTGATAAGGGAAGCACTGGAGGTGCCCGATTTACGCTTCGGTTTGTTGAGGGGAAAGACTAGATATGTTAGATAAAAATAAAAAGAGTAAAATTCTGGTTGTTGATGATGAAAATAGCTTGCGTGAAATGTTGTCAATTTTGCTTCAGCGTGAGGGTTATCAAGTTGATCAGGCTGTAGATGGCGTCGCTGCATTTTCCATGAATCAGGAAAATACTTATGATCTGATTATTTCTGACATTCAGATGCCAAAGATGACAGGGATTGAACTCTTGCGCCAACTTCGAGAGCAGGATGATAATGTTACGGTTATGATGATGACTGCTTTTTCTTCAACGGAAGAGGCTGTTGAAGCAATGAAACTGGGCGCATATGATTATATTACCAAACCATTTAAAAATGATGAAATCCGCCTGGTAATCAAAAATGCTCTGGAACGGGAACAGTTGCAGCAGGAAAATCGTCAGTTGAAGCAACAACTTGGTCAGCGGTTCTCATTCCAAAGTTTGATTGGGAATAGTCTTGCTATGAGCAAGTTGATCGCTCTCTTGGAGAGGGTGGCTCCAAGCCAGGCCAATGTTTTAATCACTGGTGAAAGTGGTACTGGAAAAGAGCTGGTTGCAAAGGCATTGCACTTGAATAGTGACCGAAAAACACACCCTTTTGTCCCAATTAACTGCGGTGCTATCCCGGAGAATTTACTCGAAAGTGAATTGTTTGGACATGAAAAAGGTGCTTTCACTGGTGCTGATAAGCGCAAAGAGGGTTTGTTCGAATCAGCCGACAATGGCACGTTATTTCTGGATGAAATTGGTGAACTACCCATGGGGATGCAGGTTAAGTTGTTACGGGTTTTACAAGAGAGGGAGTTTCGCCGGGTTGGAGGAACCAATAATATCTCCTTGAATATAAGATTGGTTGCAGCAACCAACCAAGATTTGTCGGAATTGATTAAGGAGGGAAAATTTCGTGAGGATTTGTTTTATCGTTTGAATGTTATCTCGATTGAGCTGCCGCCCTTGCGAACCAGATATGATGATATCCCCTTTTTGATCAATAACTTTTATCAGCGTTTGACTGGTAAAAATGAATATTCGGTACAGAAACAAGCTTTAGAGATACTGCTTAATTATGATTGGCCGGGAAATGTTCGCGAACTAGAAAATCTGGTCGAGCGTTGCGTGGTGCTTGGTGAGATGGATGAATTAACTGTTGACTGCTTGCCTGATCAGATCAAGAAAAAAAAGGATATCCTTTGTGACGTAGTAGGCAATCTCCCCGATGATGGTTTTGATCTGGATAAATGGTTGGAAAATGTGGAAAGATCTTTTCTTCTCCAAGCACTGGAAAAATCTGGTGGTGTGCGAAAGAGAGCAGCTGAACTTCTGGGGATCAATTTTCGTTCAATCCGTTATCGGCTAGGAAAATTAGGGGTTGGAGATGATGCGGAGAAATGAACTGCAAAAGGCAAAGGTGATTTTTTTCAATTTAAAGTTGACAGGTGGATAGGAATCACTAAGATAGCAAATTCCTGCTCGGGTGGCGGAATTGGTAGACGCAAGGGACTTAAAATCCCTCGGGAGTAATCCTGTACGAGTTCGATTCTCGTCCCGAGTACCATTTTATTAATAATCCCAATGGCTTATGCTGTTGGGATTATTTGCTGGAATGGAAATATGTTTAGTATCCCCTTGACACAAAATCATTCCTGTTATCGGGACTTGATGACTATTTTTCTTAACACCCCTTCCCTTTAATGATAATACTAAGTAAATGAGGTTAACGTTATGAAAGTTCTTGTCACTGGTACTGCAGGTTTTATTGGTTTTCATCTGACAAAATACCTTCTCGATCGGGGAGATGAAGTTATTGGTCTGGATAATCTTAACGATTATTACGATGTCAATCTGAAGCTGGCCCGTCTGGAACAGCTTGAAGGACAGGACAATTTCCGTTTTGTCAAACTGGATCTGGCTGATCGACAGGGCATAGCCGATTTGTTTGAGAGCGAAATGTTTGAAAAGGTTGTCAATCTAGCTGCTCAGGCTGGTGTTCGTTATTCATTAATCAATCCCCATGCTTATATCGATAGTAATATCCAAGGGTTTGTCAATATTCTGGAAGGCTGTCGACATAACAATGTCAAGCATCTGGTCTATGCTTCCTCGTCTTCGGTTTATGGTGCTAATACCGCCATGCCATTTTCGGTTCATGACAATGTGGATCATCCCTTATCGCTTTACGCCGCCAGTAAAAAATCTAACGAACTGATGGCGCATACCTATAGCCATCTTTACAGTTTGCCGACGACAGGTTTACGCTTTTTTACCGTTTACGGCCCTTGGGGACGTCCCGATATGGCGATGTTCCTGTTTACCAAAGCAATTTTGTCCGGAGAGCCAATTCAGGTATTTAACTACGGGAAAATGAAGCGTGATTTTACCTATATTGATGATATTGTTGAAGGTGTTGTACGCACCCTTGATCATACAGCACCCCCAAATCCTGAGTGGTCAGGAATGAAACCCGATCCCGGAACCAGCGCAGCACCATACCGACTTTATAATATTGGTAATAATAATCCGGTTGAACTGATGTATTTGATTGAGGTTCTAGAAAAAACTCTCGGTAAAACAGCTGAAAAACTGATGCAACCGCTCCAACCTGGTGATGTGCCGTCAACCTACGCTGATGTTGAAGCGTTAGTCGATGATGTCGGGTTTAAACCAGAGACATCGATTGAGGATGGGGTGGCGCGGTTTGTGAAGTGGTATCGGGATTATAATGGTATTTAGACAGGTCACTAGGTTAAAGGCAATATCTACCGCGATGTAAATCCGTTACATTCTGTTTTAGGTCTTAAACCAAAGAATACTGTTTTTGATCTTACAGATACTGATCGTGGCGCAAAATAGATTCTCAAGGTTTTACTTATTTGGAGTGATAATGAACAATCAGGAACATGAAAATCCACAGCGCTACATTGCCGATGACGAAATTGATTTGGTACAATTATTTCTGATTTTATTGAAACGTAAATATTTGATTTTAAGCACATTCGTTGTGTGTATTGTCTTAGGGGCAGGTTTTGCATTTTTGAAACCCACTTCTTATGAATATCTGACAGTGATTGAAATTGGGACGACAATTAAAAATATGGAAATAGGGAATATTGAAGCGATTGAATCTTCTGCGGCTGTTTTAGAAAAAGTCAAAGCTGCCTATATCCCGCTAAATTCACAAAGCGAAGATAGTTTAATCGCTAAAGTATCAGTCAGTTCCCCGAAAAACAGCAAGTTAATCATATTAAAAAATGTTGGTTCTCAACAGTTAGAAAAAGAATATAGTGCTTTGCATAAAAAAATCGCGGATGCAGTTCTTGACGATCATCAAACAAAACTACAATCAGTTCAACAGCAGCTTTTATCACAAGTTGCCAGATCGAAAAGTGATTTAGACAAAATAGTATTACCTGAATTGATGCAGATAAAAACCAAAACTTTGCTAGAAAATATAGTGCATAAAAAACGTAATTTGCGGGCCTTGGAAGATGAGGAGAACGCCCATGTGCTACGCTCATCGATCGAACTTGATAAACTGGAATCAAAACTGCTCGGAACGTATGATGCTCAAAAGATCAAAATTAACAATTTAAAAAATAAAGCTTCAAGAGAAGAGGCCGTTCTTGCTGCCCTGAAGAGTCAAGGATCCAATTTAGAGAAAAAGAAAGAACTTCTTACTCAGGAACGAAACCTCCTGCTGACGCAAATTAAGGAGATCACCGAGGCCTTAGACCAAATTCAAAAGGAAAGATGGCGTGCTCCGACTAACGTTGATAGCCCGGCTAATGCTTTAACTCTTATGATGGTAGAAAACCAGTTAGGGCAGTATCGAACCCGGAAAGAAAATTTGGATTTTAGAATTGAGGTCGATTTAACGCAGAAAAATAATAATTTTGATATGCTACTGGCAGATATTAATCGACAGATAATAACACAAGAGAATGTCTTGGCTGCTTTAGTGGTGGAGTTTGAAATTCAGGAAAAAATCCATGTGCGTGAAGTAACACAAGCCAAAAATGTAATTCAACAATTCAAGGCTGATGAGTTGAAATTGCAGAGTGATTATAAGCGACAGCGTGAAGTTAAACAAAGTGAAATCAATGATACGATAAATAGATTAAGTGAATACAATATTGACCATGATTTTATTGTTGATAATCAGAAACAGAGAATTTCCGAACTTGATGCAAAGCTTAGTAATTTACAAGCAACGAAAACTTTAGGGGTAGCTGTTCGCTCTGCAAAACCTGTAGGTACAGGTAAGTCACTTATTTTAGCTTTAGCTGGGATGTTGGGCTTGATGGGTGGGATTGTGATGGCATTTTTGGCTGAATTTATGTCCAAGGTGCGGCAACAGCAAGTTGGTTGATCTAGGGGGCTGTTCCAGATGTTTACGGGCTATGAAACTGCGGTGGTTTGCGTCGCAAAAGCCTGGGACAGCCCATTCGGGACAGGCACGGTTTTGCTGGCTCTACCTGAAAACTAGTACCATTCTATACTGCCTCTAGAGCTGTTGAATTTATGAACAAAACAATTGAGGGTCTTGCTAAACCCTTTAACCTCCAGCAACAGTCATTCCCGCACCGGTGGGAATCCAGAGGTTTTCTGGGTTCGTTTAAAAAACTGGATCCCCGTTTTCACGAGGATGACGACTTTTGCAAGGGGCTCATCCTAGATTTTTTTTGGTTTTGTATGCAGAATTGGGAGGTTTCAACAACGTCTCAATTATTTCCATGGGTCAAGCGCAGACTTGACCCCTTTGATGGATTATGAAATGGGAATTTATGTCTTTGAAACTGATGTTTCAAGACCTGACTCCAGCAGTATTTCATATATTTCTAAAGGTTTAGATTCCTATGGAGTTAGATGATTTAGAAGCTGTTTTGTCGGTTATTCCTGAACTTGAACTTGCTATCCTTGTTGGGAGTCGGGCGACAGGAACCAGCAACCCAGATAGTGATTGGGATTTTGCTATTCAATGGAACTATAATCTAGGTTTTATGGAACAACTTGCGGCCACTGAAAAATTGCGCAAAGAACTCTCAATGATCCTGCAAATCAATATGTCCGATATCGACCTAATTAATATACCAACCGCACAGCTTGCGATGAAAGCTGTCGTTGCTGAGGAAGGCATTATTATTCACGGTTCTGAGACTTTGTCGTGGTGTCATTTTTTACAACGAACCTGGCGCGAACTTGAAGAAGCCTATTGGGAGGAAACCTATGCGGCTTGACCTTTATCAGGCAGAAACTGCACTTATCGCACACAATCAAACTGCAATCCTCGATGATGCCCGTACCATGATTATTGCCGGGAAAGAGTTGTCATCTCTCGAGAAAAATGGCATTCTGCACGCTTTTCAAATTTTGGCAGAAAATGCTATCGGCAAGGCAAAGCAAACGCTTAAGGTCAACGGTAAGCAGGTGCCGGTGTCAGCTTATGATAGTTTTACTGCGCTGGCAGATCTCGGAGTGGTCAATAATAGTGAATTAATCACTTGGAATGCTATTATTGGATTGCGTAACCGGATCGTCCATGACTACATGAATATTGATGTGTCTCAAGTGATTGAATTAGTTAGAAAAGAACAATATCGGTTTATTACCGATTTTCTTCTTGCGCCTGTGTTTGTTGAATAAGGATAGTGCTGGCTCATTAAAGGGTGTCTGTCTTCCTCAGAAGTTTCAAAAGTGAAGAGTAAAACCAAAACTTTCATCGGGAACGATGGATTATAGAATTGGGGTTTTGTCCTGAAAACTGATTTTTCAAGACCTGACCTCGTTATGTGTATGGATGTTGAGTAAATAATTTTGTGTGCAGTCAAGTTTGTAATATCCTCCGCTCCATATTGTCGGGCTTTGAAACAAAACGCCGATTATTTGCGGTTAATGTTTAGGGGGGCCATCTCTGATGGATTTTAAATAGCAAGTGCAATATGAAACTAAAAAACGCTCCATTTTAAAAGCCTTCTCTTGGCGTACGTGGGCGACTATAACAACAGCAATTATTGTTTTTATCTTTACCGGTGAATTTGCTTTAGCAATAACAGTTGGATTTATAGAAGTTTTTGCCAAAATGGCACTTTACTTTTTCCATGAGCGTCTCTGGCAAAAGGTCAATTTTGGAAAAAAGGAAATACCCTCTTTTGTCCTCTGGTTTACTGGCCTTCCCGCTTCTGGTAAAAAAGCTCTGGCTGATGCTGTGCATCGGCAGTTGATTGCGGACAAATTAAAGGTCGAGCGTCTAGATAGTTTGGATGTGCGCCCCCTTTTTCCAGAGACTGGTTTTTCTCTTGAAGAAGTCAATCGCCATGTTAAACGAGCAGGGCACCTGTGTGCGATGCTGGAGAAAAATGGGATCATTGTCGTTGCTTCTTTTGTCTCCCCTTATCGTCAGAGTAGAAAATTTGCCCGTGACCGAGCGGTCAATTTTGTTGAAGTCTATATGAACACTACGGTAGAAGCTTGTGAGCAAAGAGATACAAAAGGGCACTATGCTAAAGCACGATGTGGAGAGTACCAGAACTTTCCAGGTGTTGATGTTGAATATGAAAAGCCAGTTAAACCTGAAATCACTATTGAAGTCGATAAAGTTACAATTGACGATGCCGCTCAGCAAATTATCTATTATTTGAGAAAAAATTTTATAAACGAAAGATAAATTCAGTTCTTGGCCAGTAATATTTTCAAAAGGACTTAAAGTGAAATTGACCCATTTAAAACAACTCGAAGCAGAAAGTATCCATATCATCCGTGAGGTTGTGGCTGAATTCGAAAATCCGGTCATGCTGTATTCTATCGGCAAAGACTCTTCAGTCATGCTGCATCTGGCGCGTAAAGCCTTCTATCCAGCCAAGCTCCCTTTTCCTCTGATGCATATTGATACAACCTGGAAATTCAAGGAGATGATCGAATTTCGAGATCGAGTCGCAAAAGAATACGGATTCGAGTTGCTGGTTTATACAAACCAGGACGGTGTAAAGCAGGGTATCTCGCCATTTAAACATGGATCCGCACGCTATACCGATATCATGAAGACCGAAGGTCTCAAGCAGTCATTGGATAAATATAAATTCGACGCAGCTTTTGGTGGTGCCCGACGTGATGAAGAAAAATCAAGGGCTAAAGAACGGATCTTTTCATTCAGAACCAATACCCACCAATGGGATCCTAAGAGCCAGAGACCGGAGTTGTGGAACCTCTACAACGCCAAAGTTAACCCCGGTGAAAGTATCCGTGCCTTTCCCTTGTCCAACTGGACTGAACTGGATATCTGGCAGTATATCTATCTGGAGCAGATCCCCATAGTTCCCCTTTATTATTCAAAAAAGCGCCCTGTTGTTGAGCGTGACAATATGTTGATCATGGTCGATGATGATCGCCTCGAATTACTCCCCGGAGAAAAAATAGAAATGAAGTCGGTTCGTTTCCGAACTCTCGGCTGTTATCCTCTGACCGCAGCAGTTGAGTCAGAAGCGGCTACTTTGCCAGAGATTATCCAGGAGATGCTTCTCACCAAAACTAGTGAACGGCAAGGGCGTTTGATTGATCATGATTCGGCTGGATCGATGGAGAAGAAAAAGCAGGAGGGGTATTTCTAATGGCGCATCAATCAGATTTAATAGCAGAAGATATTCATTCATATCTGAAGGCTCAAGAAGAAAAAGATATGCTGCGGTTTATTACTTGTGGCAGTGTTGATGACGGAAAGAGTACCTTGATCGGCCGGTTGCTCTGGGATTCCAAGTTGATTTTTGAAGATCAGTTGGCGGCTCTTGAGG
>JAOZLQ010000227.1 GCA_029934755.1 Desulfuromusa sp.
TGTATTCGAATTCTCAGGATGTCCCGGCAGTTGCGCATCCGATTCAGTCTCTAGTTGGTGAACATTTCATTTATGATGTTTCATTCCTTTGGTTCAATCACCTTGCTGAAGGGTCGATCCAGCTTACCCATGGGGAGCAACCTGAAACCTATCTGGTGGTTATGAAGGCCAAAACACTGGGATCGGCAGCCTTTTTCACCCGACATCGGGTTAATAAATATCAAACATTGATGAAGGTTGGTTTGTCAGGAGTACTGCAACCTTTGTGGCATAGTTCCCATACAATCCGTGGACAAGGGGACTCTCGTAGCGAAAAAATAACCAAATATACATTTAATTATGCTTCTGGTCAGGTTCGATATCAAAAAATTAAAAATGGCCATACCTATACTGATAAATGGTTTGATATGAATAAGGACCAGCCTTTGTTTGATATCTTGAGTGCGCTTTATAATTTGCGCCTTGGTTTTTATGGTAAGGCTGGTCAAGATTCAATTTTTATTCCTACTTTCCATCGTAAAGGAATTCAAAATATAGTTGTTGAACCAGTACAGAAGTTGAGCCATAAGGATCAAAAGTTTTTCACGAATGATTCTGTCCAATGTCGAATCCTGGTTGATCCCTCTGTTTTCGGTACCAAGGGACGCGATATTCTGACTTCCTTTGACGAAACAATGCGACCGCAAAAGGGAATCATTAAAAATGTTATTGGATTAGGCGATGTGCGGGGTAAACTTCGTACATTGAAATGAATCGAGAGGAGAACTCTGTGGAAGACGCTGGCAAAGTTTTTGTGATTGGACATCGGAATCCTGATTCAGACTCAATTTGTAGTGCTATTGCCTATGCAGAGCTACGCCGTCAACAGGGTTTACCTGGAGTTAAGGCTGCCAGGGCAGGAACAATAAACCTCCAGACACAATTTGTGCTGGATTCTCTGGACGTTGAAGTCCCTGAATTGCTGGCGGATGTTCATCCCCGAATTAAAGATGTTGTGACTGAAAAGGTGATATCAATTCACCACTCTGCACCAATGTCCAAAGCAATTGAACTCTATCATCAACATCATATACGGATTCTGCCTGTTGTTAATAATGCCGGCCAAGCTCAGGGATTATTATTACTGAAGAAAATAACGGAATTTTTTCTAGTCCCAACCGAACCTGAAAAACTGCGCCGAATTCATGCCTCACTGAGTTCTATTCAAAGTTGTCTTAATGCTACAGCTCAACATTTATTCAATCCTGATCTACTTGAGGATTTGGATCTCCATGTAGGAGCCAGACGTGAAGCCAGTTTTAGTCGTTGGGTTGATGGAATTATTCCTGAAAAAACGATTCTTATTACAGGTGATCGTCCAGGTATCCAGCAACTTGCTGTTGACGCAGGAGTGCGTTTGTTGATTGTTTCGGGGAATGCCCCCGTTGATGATAAATTGCTGATTGCAGCACGTAAAAATAATGTATCAATTTTGGTAAGCCATTATGATACGGCAAATTGTGCTTGGTTGACACGGATGGCCACTCCAGTTGGGCTTCTGGCCGAGACAGATTTTATGGTGGTCAAACCAAATGATTTGCTTGAAAATCTCCGTATAAAATTGACCCATGGAAAGCAGCCCGCAGCGATTGTTTGTTCAGTAGATGGTCTGGTCGCCGGGGTTGCAACCAAAAGTCATTTGATAAAGAACTCACCTATTAAGCTTATTCTGGTCGATCACAATGAGCTATCCCAGGCAGTTCCTGGAGCGGATAAGGTTGAAATTATCGAGGTTATTGATCATCACCGTTTGGGTAATTTTCATACCGATCTGCCAATCAGGTTTATTAATCAACCACTGGGGAGTACGTGTTCATTAGTTTCAACTCTCTATCAACAAGCTGGGATTGAGCCTGAAAAGAAAATTGCAGGGTTAATGCTTGCTGGTTTGCTTTCGGATACCTTAATTCTAAAGTCTCCTACGACAACTGAAACTGATCGTCAATTGATTCCCTGGTTAGAGAAGTTCTCCGGGCTTGATCATCAAGAATTTGGTTCTCAGTTGTTTGCGGCAGGAAGTTTAATGGCAAGTGGTACTCCAGCACGAAAATTGATTCTTACCGATTTTAAAGAGTATGGAGCTGGTGATTTCTTGCTTGGGCTGGGACAGGTTGAGGTGGTTAACTTCCATTCTTTTCACCAGCGTCAGACAGAGGTGATTACTGAATTAAAAAAAATTCGGGAAAATAAAGGCTATGAGCTTGCGGCACTCCTGATAACCGATATTGATATGGAAACCAGCCTGTTGTTGACTGCAGGGTCAAGCGAATTACCGTTCATTATCGGCTATCCTCAGGAGGCAGATAACCTTTATCGTCTAGATGGGGTTCTTTCGCGTAAAAAACAACTTGTTCCCCATTTACTGAAAGTGTTCAAAAGCGCTTGAATTTTGAGTAGTTTTTTTCAGATCAGCGACACTTTTCCAGTAATTGCAAAGGGAAGGGCACAAAAATAGCCCCGCGTCAGGAGGGAGAACACGGGGCAAAAGTCTTTCTTGAGAGAGTTTTCTTATTCTTTGAATATAATTATTGCTTGAACTGAGATTAATGTCAACTAAAAAATAAAAATTAATTTAAATATTTTTATTTTTCATCGATTTGAATATATTATAAAAAGCTGAAGCATAAAAAAGGCGATTTCTTTTGCGAGAAACCACCTTTTTGGGAAC
>JAOZLQ010000228.1 GCA_029934755.1 Desulfuromusa sp.
CCTGACCGTGGCACCAGATATTGCCGCTGATTATGAAATTTTACTGGTTGATGATTGCAGCACTGATGGAGGGTTAGAACTCATTCGTACCCTTGCTCGACAAAACCAGAAGATTCGTCCTCTGGCTCTGGTTCGCAATAGTGGTCAATCAGCGGCTCTTTATGCAGGGTTTCAGGTGGCTACCGGTAACATTATTGTTACTATGGATGCCGATTTACAAAATGACCCAGCTGATTTGCGGAAAATGATCAAACATTATGGCGACTATGACATGGTGAATGGTTGGCGCTTTGACCGGCAGGATACTTTGTCAAAAAAAATTGCCAGTAAAATTGGTAATGGCTTTCGCAACTGGATCACCAATGAAACAATCCATGATACCGGCTGTTCTCTGAAAATTATGAATGCGAAAATGCTCAAACGGATTCGTATTTATAAGGGATTGCACCGTTTTTTGCCTACTTTAATGCGTCTGGAAGGGGCCAGTGTCATTGAAGTCAAGGTCAGCCATCGACAGCGGCAGTTCGGTGAATCGAAGTATACGAATATGCGTCGTGGGATTGAAGGGTTTTATGATGTGATCGCGGTACGCTGGATGCAACAGCGGGCTCTCAAAATTGAGGTTAAAGAAGAACAATGCTAGAAAATCTTTCTTCCACAGATATTTTGATTCTAGTTATTGGTTTCACTGGTCAGGCGATGTTTTTTATGCGCTTTTTCGTTCAATGGCTTTATTCAGAAAAACATAAACGGAGTCTGATTCCAACAGCTTTCTGGTACTTTAGCCTTGGTGGCAGCTCGCTATTACTGATCTACGCTATCATCAAAAGAGATCCCGTCTTTATTGTCGGACAGTCAACCGGTTTTATTATTTACATCCGAAATCTGATACTGATCAAACGAGAGCGGCAAAAGGCAGAGTAAAAAACTTTACATGCTTAAAAAGTTACAATAGGTGATAAAGAGAGATAGCACTATATGGTGCAAAGTAAAACAATCGCCATTACAATGGCATTTATCCTTCTGCTAATTGGGGCTGTTTTTCTGTCTAAAGATTTAGGCTCAGGGGAACAATTATTCGGAGATTCATATTTAACATTGGAAAGATCACATGGATTTCAGAAATATGATGACTGGTTCAGTGTTTATTCAGCACATCATCCCTCTTTTCAAAAGCCTCCCCTACAATACTGGTTAACAGCCTTCGGTTCGATGCTTGGCCTTTCCGACTTATTATCTTTAAGACTCCCCTCTCTCATATTTTTTCTTGGGCTTGCAATTACATCAGGATTTGTCAGCTACCTGCTCTCAAATCACAACCCATGGACTGTTCCCGCCACTGTTTTGTTAATGGGATGTTCGTTGTTATTAATTAAACTCAGTCGCTCGGGGTTACTTGATACCGGCATGGGATTTTTTATCATGATCTCCTTGCTAACTTTTTTTTATGCGAAGGAGAATTCAAAATCCTGGATTTTGTGTGGATTGTTCAGTGGTCTGGGTGCCATGCAGAAGGTCCCAGTTGCGTTCATCTATATTGCCATCATGCTTTTTATTCTAAGAAAAAGAGATGGGTATTATCAATGGTCTTCTCTGCGGAAAAATAAAGATTTCAATCGTGGACTCTCTCTTTCGATTGCTCTATTTCTCTTCTGGCCGATTGTTCAGACCTTTCGTTATGGTATTGACTATATCAATTCCGCCATCGGGATAGAAATGGTCCAAAGGTTTACCCCTTTAGGTGAAAAAAAGATTGCCACAATCAATTTTTTAAGTTGGCTACGCTGGCCACACTGGCTCTGGAAAGATTTACATGTGATAGGTGTTATCGCGATTGCCTGTGTCATCTTGGTGCTTTTCTGTCATCGGTTACGGCACAATCATCGCCTGTTTGCCCTCAGCATCATTATTGTTATTGTCGCTGTGGCCTTTTCACTTGCCACCGGCAAGGTGTATGATCGACACATAGTAGTATTAACACCATTACTGGTATGTGTAACCGTTGTAGTATTAAGCCGTTTCATTTCCTGGAAGCCAGGGATATTCATCATCTCTATGATTTTTGTCGGGATATATTTTGGCCACATTAAAAAAAGCATGGAGGAAATTAATAATAATCACCATGGTTATAATTATCCATTAGTTCAAAAATATATTCACTTAATCGATGAATTTAAAAATAAAGATGACTATGTGGTCTTGGATGGGTCCGTCACCCCGAGTGGAGCTTATGGTTATTTTGGAACCGGCAGGGACGGCTATTCTGGGCCTAAATTTCTTGATAGAAAGGCACTTAAGGAAAATTCACAGTACACGGTAAAAGAAGAGAGTTTAAGGGAAATTAAATCTTATACTCGTCAGGCAGAAAATAAAGAGAGTTTTATCGGCTTCACTAGGCAGTCATATAAACCAGCTATGGAAGAAGTTCTCGGGCCTATTGAGGTTCTAAAATCATCAGGTGAATTTATGGTCTGGCGTAGTAAAATCGTTTCTGCACAGAATATTTTATCTCAGTAAGTGAGGAGATGTCCTTTAGATTTTTTAATAGCCCCAGCCACAGGATGCTGCAGACTCTGACCAACAGGTCATTTACACAAAATCCTTTACAGGGCCGTTCTTCAACATAATTTCGAACTAATAATTTCTCTATCCTGGTCAAACAATTTAAGCCATTGGACTCGATCATTAAAATCT
>JAOZLQ010000093.1 GCA_029934755.1 Desulfuromusa sp.
AGTTACTTCTGGGATCAGTAAAATCAGCGATGGAATGAAGGTTCGCTTCGACTCTTCACTTTAACGATACGAAATAATCATGAATCTGACTCAAGTTGCAATTAAAAATAAAAGTCTCTTTTTTTCTCTTCTAATAATCGTCCTTTTTGGAGGCATGAGTGCATTTAACGATATGCCTCGCGATGACATGCCTCCGTTTATGATTCGGACAGTCAGTATTGTCTCTGTCTTTCCTGGAGCTTCTCCCGAACGGGTTGAATTGCTGGTGACCGATGCCATTGAAAAAGTGGTTCAGGAAATACCGGAAGTTGATTATATCGCCAGTGAATCCAGAACTGGAATATCCATTGTCACTGTCAATATTAAGGAAAGCGAGTTTGATTTACAGCCAATTTTCGACCGAATAAGACGTAAAGTCGAGACAGTCCAGAAACAACTGCCAAGCGGTGTCAATCCGGTTGTCAATGATGAGTTAGGTGATGTTTTTGGTATTTTAATTGGACTGGTGGCAGATGGATACACTTATGCTGAATTGAAAACAATTGCGGATGAAGTCAAAGATGAACTGATTAAAATCCCTCAAGCAGCCAAAGTTGACATCGTTGGCACTCAACCAGAGCGTATTTATCTTGAATTTGATGACGCTCGCCTTGCAGACCTTGGACTTTCAAAAACTGAAGTTGAAAATCTGCTTAAAGGGACCAACACCCTTTTTTCCGGTGGTGATATCCGCATCGGTGATGAGAGAGTCATTCTGGAACCCAGTGGCAATTTCGAATCGGTTACCGATCTTGAACAAATGGTTCTCTCGAATAGCAGCGGTGAACTGATCCGATTAGGTGATGTTGCCACAGTGCAACGCGGTTATCTGGATCCCCCCGAAAGTCGGGTACGAGTTAACGGCCAGACTGGTGTTGTGATTGGAATAAACCTGAAAAAAGGAGGCAATATTGTCCAATTGGGTTCTGAAGTTGATCAACAACTTGAGATGTTCAAGCAGGTTTTTCCAATCGGGGTTGATTTTTTCCGTGCCTCCTCACAAGACTATACAGTTGACAAAACGGTAGGTGATTTTGTTGTAAATCTCGTTCAGTCAATTGTTGTTGTTCTCGCCACCATGTTGGTTTTTCTTGGGTTGAGAACCGGACTGGTTGTAGCCAGCCTCATCCCAGCATCAATTGTATTGTCAATTATGCTGATGACCCTTTTAAAGGTCGGTCTCAACCAGGTTTCTCTGGCAGCTTTGATTATTGCTCTGGGGATGCTGGTTGATAATGCAATTGTCATGTCAGAGTCGATGCTGGTCAAGATGGAAAAGGGGGATAGCGGAACCGAGGCAGCTATTTCGTCCTGTAAAGAATTATCTGTCCCCCTGTTGATTTCCTCACTCACAACATCCGCTGCATTTTTAGCCTTCTACCTGGCTGAGTCAACACTCGGCGAGATCATGGGGCAGATATTTCTGGTCGTGACAAGTGCCCTGCTCTCTTCCTGGGTTATGTCGCTTACCATTATCCCTTTATTGGGGATTATGTTTATTCGTGTCAGTCCTAAACGCCAGGAAGAAAAACAGAAATTAGGATTAATGGAGCGGGCACGAAATATCTATAAAAAGCTCATACTATTTTGCTTAAAGCGTCCAGCTATACTGATTGTCAGTGTTGTCATTCTGTTCTCTCTCTCTCTCTGGGGAATGAAGTTTCTGCCGTTTATTTTTATGCCTGACAGTGAAAAAGCAGTTATTTCAGTCAATCTGGAACTGCCAATAGGAACCGCAATTGAAAAAACAGATCAGGTCGTTCAACAAATTGAAAATTTTATCCATGCAGAGCTCCTCGTAATACCAGAACGACCCGAAGGAGTTGTCAGTTGGTCCTCTTATGTTGGTGAGGGAGCTCCAAAATATGATCTCGGGTACAATCCGCCGGAAGCGAACTCATATTCTGCCCACATCCTGATCAATACTACCTCAGATTCGTTCAACCAGACGGTTATTGACCAGATCGACAGCTACTGTTTAGATCATTTTCCCGATTTGAAGGCTGTTGTGAGTCGTTTGAAAACCGGTGGTGGTTCTGCAGATCCAATTTCAATTCGAGTTGCGGGTAAAGACCCCCTGATTCTTGATCCCATTGTTGCAAAAATAAAGAAACAGTTACGAAGTATTGATGGGACAAAAAACGTTGCTGATGACTGGGGGATGAGGGTTAAAAAAATAGTTGTCAAAATCGATCCATTGAGATTGCAACTAGCGGGGATTACCAATCAGGATGTCGCATTATCTCTACAGACCATGCTGATTGGTGCTGATGTCGGTGACTATCGCGAAGGGGATCAGATCATACCTATCGTGATGATCAACAGTGATCGGAAAAAACTGACTATAGAACAACTGGAAAGTTTACCAATCAACAGCCAGGGCGGTGCCTTGAATGTCCCGTTGAAACAAGTTGCAGACATCAACTTAATCTGGCAACCGGCTAAAATCCTCAGGCGCGATCTTTATCGTACTGTGGCGGTGACCTCGGGACTGAATGCCGGGAATACTGCTAGCGATGTGACTGGAAAACTGATCCCCTGGCTGGAAACAGAAAAACAGAATTGGCCACGTGGTTATACCTATGAAGTGGGTGGCGAATCAGAAGACAGTGCTGATGCGATGGGGGCGGTCTTTGACAAGTTGCCCATTTCATTTTTTGTCATTGTTTTATTACTGATTGGCCAATTTAATTCAATAAGAAAGGCTGCCATTGTTCTTCTGACAATTCCACTTGGACTCATTGGTGTGGTTGGCGGATTGCTGGTTGCCAAGTCTTATTTTGGTTTTATGGCTTTTCTTGGGCTTATTTCTTTGGCAGGAATTGTTATCAATAATGCCATTGTTCTAATTGACCGCATCCAAATCGAAATGGATGAGTACCAAAGAGAACCCGGCGAAGCTATTGTTGAAGCAGGACTACAACGCTTTCGACCAATTATCCTTACGACGGCGACAACATCTTTGGGATTGATTCCACTTTGGGTCAGCGGTGGACTGATGTGGGAACCGATGGCGATCGGCATTATATTTGGACTGCTGTTTGCCACAATTTTAACCCTTTTATTTGTACCAACTCTTTACAAGATATTTTTTCGCGTGAAAGTTTAAAGGCTCAATTAGACGTAATTTTGGGATAGTTGTAATGGAATTTACTTTCATATTTGTAGAGGTTTTTGCCATTGGAATATACTTTGTGAGTCCATTGCTCATATCGTTGATTTTCATGATTGCCAGTCTTGGTTATACCGTTGGACGTATAGAAAATTGGTCGATAATCGACTCACTCTATTACGCATTTATAACGGCAACCACGGTAGGTTATGGTGATTTTCATCCCCTGAAACGCCGATCAAAATGCATAGCCATTCTCATCGCACTAACTGGACTTCTGTGTACGGGAATAACTGTTGCTGTTGGCCTTAAGGCAGCAGAAGTCGCTTTTACCAACCACTACGAGATTGAACAGATTATCGATAGAATTAAATTGCAATTAGCAGTCTAATTCTTAAAACGAAGATTACCAATTTCTATCGAGACGATTATGCCAATTCAAACAATACGCTCTGTTAAATTGAAAATTGCCCAGTTACCGCAAAGAATCAGCTGGCGAGAATTTCATGGCATGGCAACCCTCTGCGGTATTGGTTTTACGATGAGTTTGCTTGTTGCGACTTTGGCATTGGAGGGAGTTTCTGTTGATATCAGCGCAGCAGCACGACTGGGTGTGTTGATGGGATCATTGCTCTCTGCACTATCCGGATGCTTCCTTCTTCATCAAGTACTACAAGGCAAAGCGGATCGCCAAAACACCCCCTAAAATAGACTGAAGGGGCAATCAGACTTCAGAGCACAAAACAACCCGATTTCGCCCTTCCCGCTTAGCTTGATAGAGGGCATTATCAACTCGTTTCAGTAGTGTATCGGTGCTATCCCCTTTACGAAGCTGGGCAACCCCAAGGCTGATAGTAATTGACCCGGCATCGACAAATTGTTCTTGCTCCACCTCCAACCTGATTCTCTCTGCAAAGGGGCCCGCTTCCTCAATCTGAGTGGTGGGGAGCAAAATCAAAAACTCCTCTCCACCCCATCGAATTAACAAATCTCCCTGACGAATCAGGCCACGAATCAACTGACTAAGCTGTTTAAGCACCAAATCCCCGACACTATGACCAAATTGATCATTAACCTTCTTGAAATGATCAATATCGAGCATGATTAACGAAAACGGTGTCTTTTCCTGGTTGGCACGGTGGTGTTCTTGAATGATCGTTTCATCAAACTTGCGGCGATTGTAAGTCTCCGTTAAGGAATCAGTTACGGCCAATTGCTCAACCTGCTGCAAACTTTCATTTAACTGTGCGGCAAGGTCTCCAACCTCAATTAAAGCACGATTTAATTCACGAGTCCGTTCCTCTACCCGGGTTTCCAATTGTTCTTTTGCTTTTTGAGTTTCAAGTTCAGCCTGACGGCGCTGTTGGTTTTCAGAACCGATCCGGGTCAGCAAATCAAAAAAACGGACAAAGAATTTCATCAAATAAGCAATTCTCTTTTGAGAAACCACCGGAACTTTTTCCAATGCTTGCATGTACTCTTCCATATCAAATCCGTAAGCAATAGCCTGGCGGCGGAAGTAGTCCTGATCGGGGGGATGATGAAGGAACTGTCCAAGAAAAAAGAAACCGAGAGGGACATCATTAAGAAGAATTGGGATGGCCACTTCAATGAGACCATTCGGACAGGGATAAGTAAGATATTCTTTCGAATCCAGATATTCCTGGATTCGAGATTCACTCAATAAACAATTCTTACGACTTTCCGGATTCACCCGATGAAAATCACGGCAGATACGCTGCCAACCGATAGTTACCAGCCAGTTTTGATTGGCATCCATAACTCCAACAGAAATCCCGGCGGCTTCATAAAAAAAGCGCATCAACTCTTGCAGCTCATCAAGATCAATTATGTCTTGTAGTCTGAGATTCATATTTCCCTCCCCCCGACAAAACGATGGATCAAGTGGCAGAGAATGACCAGGATAAAATAAACAGACACTAATATAATAACAGGTATTTTCTCTTAATCAACATACAGATAGAAATTAATAACACATTTGGCACAGCTATTCGGCCGCGGCTGCTACGCGCAAATTATTCCATACCGGAACTCTTGTAGTTATTACAACAAATGACGTAATCTTGTTGTGGAAAAAATTTAAATTGAAAGAAGATTGTATGCCCGTTGTTCCCTACAAACCAGAAGACATTCAAGAACCACATGAACTAGTTGATGCCATCCGCGCCCGCCGAGGTGGAACATTACTCAACCTAGATCGCATGTTGCTATACAGCCCTGCCTTTGCTGAAGGGTGGAATAGTTTCCTCGGTGCAGTCAGAAATAAACTTGAACTTCCCGCTAAATTACGTGAACTGGCAATCTGCACAGTTGCAATTCTCAACGGAGCAGACTATGAATTTATTCAACATTCTCCAGAATTTTTAAAAGCTGGGGGAAATGAAGCCCAACTAATTGCCTTGCAGCAGATTGACCATTCAGCCCCAGACAGTTTATTATTTGATGCAACAGAACAAACAATTATCCAACTCAGTGTGGAGATGACGCAAACTGTTAAAATCAATGATACGACCATGGCAATCGTCAAAGATGTATTAGAAAATGAGCAGCATCTGGTTGAACTTATTGGTGTTATCGCAACCTACAACATGGTTTCACGTTATTTAGTCGCGTTGGGAATTGATCCCGAATAACAGCAGAATTGGAATATAGAATGTACAACGCAAACACCACTCATCAAAAAACTATTGGTTATATTTTATGGATTTTTGGTTTTACTGGGTCGCACCGCTTTTACTACGGAAAACCAATATCGGGCACCATCTATTTTCTGACCTTAGGACTCTTTGGAATCGGCTGGATCGTTGACCTGTTTCTCATCCCTTCCCTGGATCGTCAGGCCAATCTTCGCTTTTTTGATGGCCCCTACGACTATACTGTCACTTGGGTTCTGCTGACTTTTCTTGGCCTGTTCGGATTTCATCGGATGTATCTGGGTAAATGGGTTACTGGTATCATTTACCTGCTGACAGGCGGGATTTTTGGGCTGGGATATCTGTATGATTTCTGGACAATAAATGAGCAAATATCGCAGTTAAACGGATGATCCCTTCCTGATTCGCTACTTTAATCTGAGCCTCCAACCAAATAAAATACCAGCACGACTCACAAATAGCTTGACCACACAAACCCCATCCCTTACGTTAACGTAATCCAAATACAAAACATTGTTTTCTGTTTGTTTCCTATCATCCCGGAGAACTCTCATGACTTACGAAAATCTGTTGATTGAAATTGAAAACGGGACAGCTATTGCTACGATTAACCGTCCCAAAGCCATGAACGCACTCAATGAAAAAACCTTGATCGAATTACAAGATGCCTTTGTTAGTTTTGCTGTTGATGATGCAGTTCAGGTCATCATCATAACTGGCAGTGGAGAAAAGGCCTTTGTTGCCGGGGCCGATATCGCTGCCATGCAACCATTGACAGCCCTGGAAGCCCGTCAGTTTGCCAAACTCGGCCATCAGGTGATGCACCATATTGAAGCCTGCCCGAAACCAGTCATTGCTGCCGTTAACGGCTTTGCTCTTGGCGGTGGGTGTGAACTCGCCCTTGGGTGTGATATCCGCATTGCTGCGGAAAATGCTCGCTTTGGTCAACCAGAAGTCAACCTCGGTGTCATCCCAGGATTTGGCGGAACACAACGCTTGGCAAGGTTGATCGGCAGAGGTCGTGCAATGGAGCTAATTTTCACCGGCGACATGATTGACGCTGCTGAAGCCTATCGAATCGGGCTGGCAAACAAGGTTGTTCCCCTTGAACAACTTCTTGATGCCACGAAAAAGATGGCATCAACCATTATCAATAAAGGGCCTCATGCTGTCCGTCTGGCTAAGGAGGCTATCCATAATGGCCTGGAGCTTGATCTTGAACGTGCCAATCAATACGAAGCGGAACTATTTGGACTCTGTTTTGCCACTACCGATCAAAAAGAGGGAATGCAGGCATTTCTGGAGAAACGTCAGGCAGAGTTTACTGGAAAATAGCTATTCCCCTAGCGGAACTAATAAAGGAGAAAATCCATGCATTTTGATTTAACCGATGAACATAATTTGATGCGCCAGATGGTACGTGAATTTGCCGAAAAAGAGATCACTCCCGGCATTCAGGAACGGGACGAAACAGAACATTTTGATCGCACCATAATGTTTGACCGGCTTGCCGAACTGGGACTGACCGGAATTGTTTTTCCGGAAGAATATGGTGGGGCTGAAGCTGATTACATCAGCTATGCCATTGCAGTCGAAGAGCTCTCAAGGGTCTGCGCTTCCACCGGAGTGACCCTTTCGGCTCACCTTTCCCTCGGTGCTAATCCGATTTATATGTTTGGAACCGAAGAACAAAAACAAAAATATCTGCGCCCTCTGGCTGAAGGCACCAAGCTTGGAGCCTTTGCCCTAACCGAGAACTCTGCCGGGTCAGATGCTGGTGGCACTAAAACTACGGCGACTCGTGATGGTGATGAATGGATTTTAAATGGTAGTAAAATCTTCACCACCAACGGTGGAGATGCAGATACCTACATTGTTTTTGCCCGCAGCGACAAGGAAGCCCAGAAGCATCACGGCATCAGTGCCTATATTGTTGAAAAAGACACCCCAGGGTTCAGCTTCGGTAAAAAAGAATCAAAACTCGGCATCCGTGCCTCTTCAACGCGTGAACTGGTTTTTGAAAATTGCAGGATCCCGCTAGAAAACCTTCTAGGAAAAGAAAATGAGGGTTTCAAGTTGGGAATGATGACTCTTGACGGTGGTCGGATCGGTATAGCCGCCCAAGCCCTTGGAATCGCACAAGGGGCTTTCGACGCAGCCCTTGAATATATGAAAGAGAGAACTCAGTTCAATAAACCACTCAGTGCCTTTCAGGGGCTACAGTTCAAGGTTGCTGATATGGCAACCCAGATTGAAGCTGCCCGGCTTCTGATCTACCAATCGGCCTATAAGGCTTCTAAAAAGCAACCTTACAGCAAAGAATCGGCTATGGCCAAGATGTATGCTTCAGATGTTGCCATGCAGGTCACAACGGAAGTGGTGCAGATTTTTGGCGGTTATGGTTTTACCCGCGACTTTCCGGTTGAACGGATGTTCCGCGACGCCAAAATTACCCAGATCTACGAAGGGACCAACGAGATCCAGAGGATTGTCATTAGTGCCGCCCTGCTTCGTTAACGAAATTCTTATATAGGGGCACGGCGAGCCGTGCCCTATCTTCACATCGCTGCAAAAAACTTTGGCACAGCACGCTGTGCCCCTACAGCCTCCGCACTTTAATTTCCCATTCATTTCACTGGACAGAACAATTCAAAAAGTCTTTACTCTCTCAAACCAACAATTTTGATGGAGATTGATATGTTCCAGAAAAAATCTACAGAGGGATACAAACCTGCAATCGATAAAATTGAGATGAAGACCCTTGTTCATGGAAAGAAAACTCTGATGGTTGAATTCCGAATGAGAAAAGGGGCTCTCCTTCCCCGCCATAGTCATCCCCATGAACAAACTGGTTATTTAGTAGCAGGAAGTATGGAACTGACTATTGGCAGTGAAATCTTCAGTGTCAAACCAGGGGATAGTTGGTGTATTGCTGGAGATATTGAGCACAGCGCAGTAATATTCGAAAATACAGTGGCTGTTGAAGTGTTTTCACCAGTCAGAGATGAATATCTCCCGCAATA
>JAOZLQ010000229.1 GCA_029934755.1 Desulfuromusa sp.
ATCTGGTGACTGAAATGAAAGAGATCAAACATTATTATCAGGACGGCGTAGAAGCAAGGGAAGGGATCGAAAAATAATGTTTTTTGTCGATAAACCATATGTTTCTGATTTTCTGAAAAAAACTGTTAGAGACAATGACATTCCGGTTGTTGAAACAGAGTCAGCCAAACAATTGAATCTTTATGACGGGACAACCGTGATCAGCGAAGTCAGTGCAATTGAGATGGTGCGAAAGACCAAAGATCTTCCCATCTATACAAATTCTGAAAATGCAATTGGCTGGATATCAGAACATCTCCCTTTTAGTCATCTTCCTGAAAAGATCGAGTTATTTAAGGATAAATTGAAATTCAGGCAACTGACAAAAGCAATTTTCCCAGATTTTTATTTTCAGGGTGTCAACCTCAATGAATTGAAAAGTGTTCAGTTTGATCAATTGCCGCTACCATTTATTATTAAGCCCGCTATTGGTTTTATGAGTATGGGAGTTTATAAGGTTGCCAGCTATGATGAGTGGATTGCTGCAATGGCTTCAATAACTACGGAAATGGAGCAAATAGAGGGCCTGTACCCAGATTCTGTGCTGGATACAAGTTTGTTTATTATTGAGCAGTGCATTAACGGCGAAGAGTTTGCCGTTGATGTTTATTATAATGCAACTGGCGAAGCGGTAGTTCTGGGTATCCTGAAGCATGTTTTTTCTTCAGATGCTGACGTTAGCGACAGAGTTTATGTTTCATCCAAAGATATTATCGAAAAAAACCTGACAGAATTTACAGAATTTGCCGATAAAATTGGCCGATTGGCTGATATTAAAAACTTTCCGGTCCATATCGAACTCAGACGAGATAGCGATGGAACGTTATTGCCGATAGAGGTGAATCCGATGCGTTTCGGGGGGTGGTGTACTACGGCAGATATCTCCTTCTTGGCTTATGGATTTAATCCCTATTTGTCCTTTTACAAGCAAGAAAAACCAGACTGGTCACAACTGCTGCAGGGGAAAGAAGGAAAGCTCTTCAGTGTCGTTGTGTTGGATAATTCAACCGGCATCGAGATTGATAAAATCAGCTCATTTGATTATGACAAATTACTGTCAAAATTTAAAAAGCCGCTAGAACTGAGGAAGATTGATTTTCAACAGTATCCCGTTTTTGGTTTTCTGTTTACAGAAACGCAAGAGGATGATTTTGCTGAAATTAAAAATATACTTGATTCGGATTTGCGAGAATTTATTACCCTCGCATAGATTATCGGAGGTTACATAATGCCACAGCCCATATCATTTCAATACCCGGAGCGAGTTCGACTTGCACAGACACCGACTCCATTGGAGAAAATGGAACGCCTGAGCGATAAGTTTGGGGTCGAAATCTATTTTAAGCGGGACGATTTTACGGGTATCGAACTTTCAGGAAACAAGGTTCGGAAGCTGGAGTTTATTCTTCATCGCGCTCTACATATGGGAGTAGATACAGTTATTACTTGCGGCGGTGCCCAGTCAAATCATTGTCGGGCAACTGCGTTTGCCGCAAAACGCCTTGGTCTTAAAGCTGTTTTGTTATTGAGGACCTCCGATCCTGAGCAGCCACCATCACCAGAGGCAAATATTCTGCTCGATTATCTTGCCGGTGCAACAATTATCTGGCTCACACCGGAACAGTATCAGCAGCGGGACCAATATTTTAAATGGCAAGCCGAGAAACTTCTGGCAGAAGGGGCTTGTCCTTATATCATCCCAGAAGGGGGTTCAACTGCTCTTGGTGCCTGGGGATATGTGTCTGCGGTTGAAGAACTGGTTAATGATGTGGAGCAGTTGGATGATGCTGATTCTGTGCCGACTACGGTTATTTCTGCCATCGGTTCTGGTGGGACATCTGCCGGTCTGGTTTTGGGAAATAAAATATTTGCAGCAGATTTTCGCATGCTTGGTGTCAATGTCTGTGACGATAAAGAGTATTTCCAGAAAGTTATAGGGACTATCGTCAATGACTTTCAGGATACCTATCTTAAGCAGCAGATTGTTGCTTCTGCAGATATTGAAATTCTGGATGGCTATGTTGGTAGAGGCTATGCTATGTCACAACCAAAAGAATTAGAAGCGATAAGGGATCTTGCTCAACTTGAGGGGGTGGTTCTCGACCCGGTTTATACAGGTAAAGCTTACTATGCCATGATTTCAGAACTTGAGAAAAATCCCAAATGCTTCGGTTCCCGGATTATTTTTCTCCATACAGGTGGGCTATTTGGTCTATTTTCTGTGGCGGATCAGATGGCTGAACTGCTTTGATCGAGAAGGGGATGAAATTTCATCCCCTTCATCAGTCTACTGTATTATTTATAGATAAAAAATATATCTATTGTGTTTTTTTATATACACCAATAAATATTCATAAATATCAAAGTGTTAAGTCTCTTTTCTTGTATTTTCCCTGAAATTTTTCCTATCTGAGTGTATGTCTTCTTTATACAAAATATTCTTCTGAATAAAATGAAAATTACGAAATAAATTTTTTATTCATCAATAAAAACAGTTGGTTGAAGAATAAGTGGCTGAATTTTATAAACTTGGCACGAGCTCTGCTTTGTATTAGATCATTAGCAAACAAAAAAGCAAACAAACATAGAGACGGAGGACATCATGAAAAAC
>JAOZLQ010000230.1 GCA_029934755.1 Desulfuromusa sp.
CGCGGGTAGGCACCACCTCCAGGTGTTTTCGACCCGCGCTTTTTATTATGGGGGAAGCTGGCCCAAGCGAGCGAAAAACTCCGACTTTCAAAGCGATGTCGCAGCCTTTGAACCTTTGGGCGAAAGACCAAGAAGAAAACTATCAAACCGAACTCGCATCAGCAAAATTCAAAAGTTCTTTAATCGATTCAGCTCAGGCAAAGAAACAATCCGAAACAAAAAAAGCAGATGCAGATTTAGATAAAATTGCAAAAGAGATGCTCGAAATAGAAAATGAGCGGCCCTCACTACCGGTAAGCCCTCGAAGATATACCACCGACGCTACAGAACAAAGACTCTTTCAAATGATGGAGGCCCACGGCGGTGCCTATTCAGTTCTTACAGGTGAAGGACGGACAATCATAAATTCAATCCTGGGGCGCTATTCGGACGGAACAGGTGAAGCCCTCTACCTTGCAGGGATAAGCGGTGATCCAATTACACGAGATCGAGTTGGTAATCAAACCGGCCCGGAAGAAAAAACAATATACGACCCCTGTTTAAATGTCTGCATCATGGTTCAACCGGACAAAGCTCTTGAACTAATTGCCAGCCCCGCAATGCAGGCATCTGGGCTTGTTTCCCGAATATGGCGGAATGAACTTCCACCCACAGCCGGAACGAGGGAAGAAGGTGTTAATGAGTCAGGGTTAAATCCATTTGCACTGGATGATTACAATCAAGTGGTAACTAAAATTCTTGACACTGCACCCCGAGAGGAACCGCATAAGGCAAAGCTAAACCAAAAAGTCAGGGAAGCCCGTCGGCAATTTCATAACGAGATCGAACGTCAATTATGCGTCAATGGTGCTCTGTCAGATGTTGCCGACATCGCCGGTAAATGTTGCAGTCAAACTGTCAAGGCTGCCTTGGTTTTTCATATAACTGACAATCCTTCCGCACTGAACAGCGATGAAAGCGAAGTCAGTATGGAGACATGGATACAGGCCGAGGCAATAGGCCGTTTCCATCTACAAGAATCGGTCAGGCTACAGCGGTTGGCCTCCGGTGATATACTGGTTGAGAAGTGCAAAAAAGTTGCTCAGTGGTTAATCTCAAAAAATATCAGGTCATTTAAAAAGGTGGAGTTGATGAGATCAGGCCCCCGCCCCCGGCTAAATAAAAATGATGCAAAAGATGTCTTAGCTTATTTGATTGATTATGGGGTTGTTGTAAAACTCAACAAAAATTCAACCTATACCGTCAACCCCGGATTATTTAAAAAAGGTAGCCAAATAGCCAGAGTAGCCAGGACACCCCTAGAAATTGAAGAATTAAAAATTAACAGTCACCCGGCTACTTTGGCTACTTTGGCTACTTCAAATGAAACCCTTCCACCTGTACAGAAATGTGAGTTCAACGATTTTAAAAAAGTTGACAACATTCAAACAACAACGTTGCTGGATTTTATGTAGCAGAACCGAATGATGTTAGATGGCGGCAAGGTGCCGGAGAAGTTCCTTGCCGCCATCCGGGAAGAACAGGGCTGATACGTTTACCCTGAAATATCAACCAATATCATTGATAATTGAGCAAGGATTGAGGTTATGAATACTGCGATTGAAGCCGCACAAGCAAAGTTAAGAGAAATGAGAGATCCCGGAATCAAACCAATCAGGTTGAACTCCATCGAAAAGCAAAGGCCAACCCAAAGAGCTACAAGTGTGCTGTCTTGGCTAAATGCTATGAGTGCATGTGTGAATATGCCGACGGGCGCATAGATTGTGAGATTAAAGGTTGCCCTTTATATCGCTGGATGCCGTATAGGGCTCGCGGGAAGCTGGAGGAAGAAGCAATGATATGACATGATTTCCTATTCTTTCACCGATCTGTCATGGTTGCTTTGCATTAGTCCTTTAGAAAACTTGCTTTTCAACCTCCCCGTCTAGCACCGAACAGCCGATGTCTTCAAATTTGGGGAGATATTGGCCCACAAGAGGGTCTTGATACACGACCCCCTACGTTCATCGTACAGGATAATAGGCTTAGGGCCTACTTTCATCGTCACATTGCCAAACAGCTTAGATTTAACGTATATTCGCTGAGAAGGTTTTTCAGCCATCTCATCAACCTCAATAGTTCTTGCGGTAACGTAACCAATTTTTGGACTCAAGCTCCTTTTTTATCATAATTGGCAGAATTCCCAACCAATTATCATCGTAATAATATTCCAGAAAAAATTCGTGATCTTCCATCCAAATACCCTCTTCAAAATATTCCTTCAACTTTTCAAAAACTATCGGTATGTATAAAGGGTGGAATCGCTCTAAGTTTCTTTTGAGATGGTAAACATACAAAGAACAAAACTGCCTAACAAGATATTCCCAATCCCTCGTACCTCTCATGAATGGTTCATATTTACAACTCAAACCATACTCCACCAATACTTTCCTAAATCCCTCATTATAACTACCAACCCAAGCATCTTCAGAACCAAATTTATAAACAAGCTTAGCCAAATGATTGCGGTATTCAATTAACTTTGGATACGACCTAAAAAAGTCATCAGGTATTTTCCTGGCAAACGTTTCCAAATTATCAATTTTCATTTCTAGCTCGTAGCTCTCAATACTGACTAAATCTCTCTCAAAATCGACAATACCATATTTA
>JAOZLQ010000094.1 GCA_029934755.1 Desulfuromusa sp.
TGCTCCATGCCGATCAAAGCCTCTCTTTCTGATACAGAAATAATTTCAAGTTTTTGCTGAAGGTGGTAAAGATAAGTAGTTGATAATTTATGGTTATTTATCATTGATGCATTATATTTTTCCAGTTGAAGATCAATTGCTGCTAAGGTCGTGATAGTGCCAGCGGTCCCAATGAGTTGATATTCACTGCTGGTTAGATTTAGCCTGCTAAAATTTTCGAAGAAATGCTTAAAAACTGCATCGATTTGCTGTTTCCTTTCAACTTTAGAGGAATATTCTTCACAGAGTCGAACAACACCTAAAGGATAACTGTGCCTAAACTGAATTTTACCATCAATAAGACAAACTAACTCAGTACTACCACCGCCAATATCAACAATAATAGCTGCCTTGAAAATCGGCTCAATCGCAGATAAAGCTCCCTTAGTTGTCAATAAAGCTTCTTCTTCACCATCAATAACCTCAATAAACAGACCTGTCTCGGTAGCAACTTTATCGATAAAAAATTGTCTGTTTTCAGCACGTCGCAGCGCCGCTGTACCAACAACCCTGGTTTGAGAAATATTATGTGATGAAATAATATTTTTATAGGATTTGAGTGTTGAAAGGCTTCTATTTGTTCCTGACTCAGATAAACCCTGTTGTTTTGAAAAATCACCGGCAAGTCGAGTTATCTCACGGTGATAGCTCTGCGGAAATATTATCCCATTGAGGCTTTCACCCAGCAACATACGGATGGTATTACTGCCAACATCAATAACCGCGTCCATTTATTTTACTCCAATAACCGCCTCAGAGAAATTATAAGTATGATCACCAATTTTCTCGTAACTATGCAGAATATCGATGAAAATTAAGCCAGGATGAACTGCGCATTCGCCTGTGTGCAACCTTTCAATATGATTTGTTCGCAGATTTTCTTCAAGATCATCAATTTCATCTTCATATTTAATGGCCTGGGCACCAATAGTTTTATCCTCACCATCCATTGCATTGATGACAAACTGAAGAAAATCGCAAGTTTTTTCAGCAATATTACTAACTTCACTTTCACCCATATGCGAAAAAGTGATTTTTCTTTCATATTTTTGGATACCTAATTTCCAAAGATTTTCGCAATGATCACCAATTCTTTCAAGATCATTGGCCATATTCATCAAAGAACCAAGGGATTCAGAAGTCTCTGTGGATATTGACCGTTGTGACAGTTTAACCAGAAATCCCAATATCTCTCGCTGTAAAATATCGACTAATTCTTCTTTTTTCTCGAGAGATCGGAGCCTTTTAAAATCACCATCTTCCAAAAATTGGGAGGTTTCTTCAACCATTTCAAGAGCTATCTGTGCCATCCGACGCGTTTCCCGTCGGGCTTGTCCGATAGCAACAGGAGGAGTATTCAAGACTCGATCATCGATAAACTTGACTTGTAAAACATCCAAATCATCTTCACCCCGAATTAACAGGGTTGATAGTTTTGCCAGAACACCAATTAAAGGAAGAAAAATAATCGTGTTAATAATATTGAAAAGTGTATGGGTGTTCGCAATATGCCGGGCGATATAAGGCTTATCACCAATTTCTGCAGCAAAGCTACTAGCCTGGGCCTGGGTCTGAATAACAAAATCAGCATTGCCAGGAGTGATGGAAGAAACAACTTTCATAAAGAAAGGCATCAGTATCAACATATAGAGAACGCCAAGGGCATTGAACAAAAAATGGGAGAATGCGGTTCTTCTAGCAGCAAGGTTGGTTCCGATTGCTGCCAGATTGGCAGTAATCGTTGTGCCAATATTTTCTCCCAGAATCAGGGCAACACTCGCTTCAAATGATATTAACCCGCTACTTGCCAAAGCTAGAGTAATACCGATAGTTGCACTACTACTCTGCACAATGACCGTTAGTAGAGCGCCAATTAAGACACCAAGCAGTTTATAATCGCCAACCAGTAAAAAGAGATGCCGGAACTCCTCGCTCGTTTTTAAAGGATTGAACGCATATTTCATCGTCGAAAGACCGTAAAACAACAATCCAAAACCAAGAATGATCTCACCTATATAAACATATTTCTTATTTTTGCTGAAAAGTTTAAGACCGGCACCAAGGCCAATGGCAGGAAGAGCAAATTTGGTAACTTTAAAGGCTATCAGTTGTGCCGTTATAGTCGTACCAATATTTGCACCCAGCACGACACCGATTGATTGAACTAAAGACAATAATCCAGCATTGACAAATCCAACGACCATAACCGTTGTTGCACTGGAAGATTGAATAATTGCCGTAACCGCAATCCCAACCAAAGCACCTATCAATCGATTATTGGTCAATGCAGCGAGAATCTTCCGCATTTTATCGCCGGCTATTTTCTGCAAACCTTCAGACATGATTTTCATGCCGAACAGAAACATTCCCAAACCGCCCATCAGCCCAAATAATAATTGCTGATTTAATAGCGCAGACATAATTCCTCCAAACTAATTATATTAGCTATCCCCTAGCAAGACAGATAATAACAAGCTCTGATCTACATCTCTTTTTACGCGCGAATACTATAACGTGACCACAGATTTCTCAATAAAAAAAGCCGGCAAAAAAGCTGCCGGCGCATTTATTATTATTTTCAAAATAGATCAACTCTTTGGTATCAAACTGGCGGCGATCATTGTGCGATAATCGTTTTTAGCACTCCGGAGCTTAGCGCTGAAGAGCCTAACGATATTCAAGGTTAATTGCAGGCCAAGGCGAGGTTTCTCACTGACAAGTGTATTAAAGTCCGTGCGAGTCAAACCATACAGTATTGATGTTTTCACTATTCTGGCAGTCGCTGACCGATGACCACCATCAATAACTGCCATCTCCCCAAACACGTCACCCACATCAAGTGTAATCAAATCCTGCTCATCTGTCTCTGCCAACATCTGTGATATCTGTACCGTCCCTTGCTTAATCAGATAGAGAGATTCGCCTGGCATATTTTCAATGAAAACGGTTTTTCCTGCTGGGATTTGGCTTAAAGTAAAAATAGAGCCGAGGTACTCTATTTCTTTTGCAGCCATACCCTTAAATAGTGGACTATTATTTAGATCAGAAAAATTCAACTGGCTCATAACACCTTACCTTTTCTTCGTCAGGAGACAATCCTTATTTATAATTATCAGTATATTCCAAATAATTTTGTGCAGACTGTTTAAGGTTCACAATCTCAATCTCAGATAAATGGCGCTTATACTTAGCTGGGGATCCAGCATATAGTGTACCAGATGGAACTCGTGTCCCCGGAGTAATCAAGGCTCCAGCAGCAACCATCGCATCATCCTCAATCTCAGCAGCGTCCATAACCACCGCTCCCATACCAATCAGACAACGGTTACCGATTTTACACCCATGCAAAGTGACATTATGTCCAATAGTAACATCATCACCGATAAATGTCGGGTGGATTTTATGCGTCACATGGATGACTGTTCCATCCTGGATATTGGTTCTTTCCCCAATCCGGATAATATTAACGTCACCTCGTATCACAACTTGAAACCAGACACTTGAGGCGGCTCCAATGATGACATCACCAATAATTTCTGCTGAATCGACACAAAAAACACTATCAGCCAACTTGGGGATTTTCCCTTTATAATTGTGTAACATTGACCGTACCTGTCTGGTTAAAAAAAGGCCTGTCCACTATCAGTGAACAGGCCTTTTCCAAGTTATTGATGATCATACAAACTAGCTATCTACACGTTCTCGCAACTCTTTACCAACCTTAAAAAAAGGTAATTTCTTTTCATCAACCTGAATAATTTCACCAGTCTTGGGATTGCGCCCCATATAAGATTTATAGTCTTTGACCATAAAACTACCAAAACCACGGATTTCAATCCGATCATTATCGATCAAGGCTTGTGACATAGTATCAAAAATTAAGTTAACAATCTGCTCTGATTTTTTGTAGGTCAGATTATTCTCAATCGATAGCGTTTCAACTAGCTCAGACTTGTTCATAATGCCCCCTTACGAGGTTTCCGGTTGGGTCAATAGTTAGATCAGCTGATGCACAGACTATACAATATATTTATAACATGTCAAGAAGAGTCATATAAATTTCAAGCAGTTGAACTATTCTAGATTATTGTAAATGGCGATAACGTCCAGATAACCTTGGCATCATCTTCACCTATATTCTCCCAGCGATGTGGCAAGTGCGATTTAAAACAGAGACTATCCCCAGCCTCAAGAATATAAACATCGTCAACAATAGTCATCTTCATGCGCCCTTCCATCAGGTAGATTAACTCATCACCTGGATGGTACATGTTGGTTTTTCCACTTCGACCACCTTTCTGAACGGTGCAGAAAAATGACATAAACTGAGGATCGCGTAAGCCGGAAGTAAACGATTCAGTGTGCATATTGTGTTCATCATCATAGATGGTCTTATCCCGCTCACCCGGATGAGTATGGACGATTTCATGAGAAGTAGAAACATCTTCAACAAAGTAGTTGATACTTTTGTCAAAAACCGTTGCAAGTCGCATCAGAATTTCGACTGATGGAATTGTCAATCCTCGCTCAATTCTTGAAATCATATTGGAAGATACTTGTGATTTATCAGCAAGAATCTGAATAGTCAAATCTTGTTTAAGTCGAATCTCTTTTAACTTCTTTCCCACAATTTTCTTAACTTGCATTATTTAACATCCCTTCTGACAAAAGAATAAAATTCACAACATGATTAAATTTGACACATCCTGCAGAACCCAACCTATTCTACGGGAAAGGTCTCCACAGAGACAAAATAGAGTTTGTATTAGCGAAAATCAGTCTGTTTACGACGCTATCAAACATTTGGTGGTGGAGAAACAATCCAGAGGATCTTGGACTGATGGTCATTAAGATTTTTCCAACTGTGGGGCAGTGAAGCCTTAAAGCTTAGAGAATCCCCCTTATCCAGATGGAATTCCTCCCCTTCAATCACAAAATCGAGGCAACCTTCAAGAACCATAGCAAATTCTTCTCCAGTATGAACCATTCCACCTTCACCGCTATCACAGAATGGCTCAAGGGTATCAACAAAGACAGAAAATCCGGGATCACGTAATCCTTGAGTCAAACTATTAATCTGATGTTTATCCTCAAAAAAGAAGATGGGCTCACCTATGCTAGAGGGGGTAAAGACAATATTGTTCCCCTTTTCAGCCTCCTCGACAAAATAGCTGAGACTCAACCCAAGGGCATCTGCCAATTTCATCAATATCTCAACCGATGGGATTGTCAATCCACGCTCAATTCTTGAGATCATATTTGAGGAAACTTTCGACATTTCTGCGAGATTTTGAATTGTCTTGTCTCTTTTGAGACGTGAGGATTTTAATTTACGACCGATCAGTTTCTTAACCATTTCGTAACGCTCCATAGTGATTTTAAAATAGTGTTTTACCACTCAAAAAAGGGACTGTCAACCCTATATGGGATAAATGGAAGGCAAAATGGTAAAATGGATGGAACCCGTATCAGGGCATGTGAGTTAAAAACATAAAAGTGTATTTACTAAACATTTCAGGTCTTTGAATTCGCTGTTGAATCAAGTGTTTCACGAATTCTAGTCAACAGTTCCATCGGTTGAATCGGCTTATTTAACAACATAACACCTTCCCTGAATAAACCCTGTTCATGCAGTGAATCAAAAGTATAACCACTCATGAAAATAACAGGAATAGCAGTTTTTTTTCTAATTTCCTGATAGAATTCCGGCCCCTTAATCCCTGGCATAACAACATCAGACAAAATTAAGGACAATTCATTCTTTTTCAGATCTAACACTCTCAATGCTGATTCTGCACAATCGCTAGTAACAACCCGATAACCCACAGTTGTTAAAATACTATAAGTAGATTCACGGACGAGTGGATCATCTTCAACCAGCAGAATGGTTTCATCACCTCCAGGAAGTTGTGCACTTGACTGAACTATTGGCTTAGCAACAGATTGATTTGTCAACGGGAGGTATATCTTAAACTGAGAACCTTCTCCAGGAAAACTATCAACCAGGATATAGCCCTTATGTTGTTTAACAATCCCCCATGCCATTGCTAAGCCAAGACCTGTCCCCTTTCCCGTATCCTTCGTTGTGAAAAATGGATCAAAAATTTTCTGTTGAATTTCTTTAGGAATACCGACACCATTATCCACAACTTTAATTAAAGCATATTTCCCTGGTTCACCATAGCCATGCATCTGACAAAAACCACGATCAATTTCAGTCTGCTCAGTCGTTATCGTCAATTCACCACCATCCCGCATGGCATCACGAGCATTAGTCGCAAGGTTAACCAAAACCTGCTCCAACTGTGAGGCATCGGCTAAAACCACCAGCTGTTGCTCCGAAATCGTCAGTGTTTTTTTAATCCGCTCACCAATAACCCGGCTAAAAAAGTCCTGTACATCCAAGAGCAACTGATTTAGATCAACAGGCGTAGATGGATCAGATTTCTTTCGACTATATGCCAGTAATCCATGGGTTAATTTAGATCCTCGCTCTGCTGCCTCACCAATTTTTTGGATTTTAGACAACAATTTTGGATCATTAGTGATTTGGGACTCTAACAACCCGACATAACCAGAGATAACAGTTAAAATATTATTAAAATCATGAGCAATACCACCCGTTAAAGTTCCAATGGCTTCCATTCTTTGAGAATGCTGTAATTGCTTTTCCAGAGCTTTTCTACGTGAGATATCAATAAAAGTAATAACCCCACCGACCAACTGATTATCCCGATTCATCGGGTGGCCCCAATATTCAACAGGAATTTGATGACCATCACAGTGGGTGAAAAATCCATCTTCGCTACTCACTATATGACCATGGGTAATTGAAAAAATAAAAGGGCAGGAAATAGAAGAATTTGGCTCACTAGCAACTTGAACACTGATTAATTGCCAAAAACTCTTTCCAATTAAATCTTTTTCGTCTTCATAGCCAAGAATTTTGACTGCGGAAGGATTACAAAACACAGCATCGCCGCGCAAATCGATACCCACGATTGCTTCAGCAGTAGAATTGAATATAGTTCTGAGCATATCTTCACTGTGGGAAAGTTCACGAACAAAATGCATCCGTTCGCATTCTGCAGCTGCCCGTGACGCAATCACAGATAAAAGTTCTTCCACGTGTGGAACTGACTGCATGGTTCTCTGCGAGTAGGCACATACCATCCCAAGAACCTGCCTATCATGACCTAGCATGGGGCAGCCAATAAAACTTACAATTTCAGATAAATATTTATGTTGAGAATCTAGAAATATAGTATCGGCGTTATCCGGATAAATACAGAACTGACCATCAAGAATTTTGCGAAAATGAGGATTATCAATTGATAAAAAGATAGGTTGTTGACGTATCCCTTTAAAAACGCTTGCTCTGACTTCCAGCTGATCACCTTGTATCAGGCTAATACTTGCACCATCGACATCCAGCCAGCTACACAAGTTATGGACAATTTCCTCCAGACATTCCTGGCCAGTGAGTCCAACAGTACTGCGCACAAGCGTCTGTATAGAAGCCTCATATCTCTCACGCAAAGTAATGTCCCGAGCGACTGAAAAATAGACACTTCTCCCTTCCAGCTCGAAAAGTTGACTCCCTATTTCAACGGGGACCCAGCAACCATCGTTGCACAACAGGTCCGTTTTAAAAAGCGTCTTTCCGGTATCCTTTATATTGTCAATGATTGACTCAAAAGCTTCTTTCTCTTCAATGGCAACCCGATTAATTTGATGGGGGGATAGATCCAGTAATTGCTCACGCGTAAACTGAAGCATTTCACAAGCAACATCGTTCACCTCAACATACTTTCCTGGTGAACCATCAGCACAGCACTCAGTAATAAAAACAGCATCGGCTATACCATTAAAAAGTCGTAAAAAATAATCTGGCCCCTGCATTCCCGTTGCCTTTACCATCTACGTTCCTCGCTTTAGCTGGTTTCATAAAGATTGTTTAGTCATTTCTTCTTATTACTGATACACAGAAAGCATTGTAGCGATTGAAAAGGAAAATCGCTAGTTGCTTCATCAGATCAAAATATAAAAAATTCCTTTGCAAAGAAGCACAACTATGCTAGTTTTCTGCGGTTCTGAAAAAATTTTACAGGAGAAAATTGCATGACCTCATTTTTAATTGGACTTCATATTACTGTCTCAATCGCCTTGATCGTTATTGTATTATTGCAAATGGGTAAAGGCGCTCAGGCAGGTGCTTCTTTTGGCGCTGGTGGCAGCCAAGCCATGTTTGGATCCACAGGTGGAAATTTCATGAGTAAAGTCACTGTTGCAGCTGCTGTTATCTTTATGTTGACCAGCTTGACTCTGGCCTATTTTTACGGTTCTCCAAGTTCTCAAACAGTGATGCCAAGTTCAGTGGAAGCTCCGGCATCGGCACCTGCTCCAGTTCAAAAATAACAATTTATTATTGACAATCAAGGATACGGTTCAGTATAAAGTACAACCCGTTTGCCGAAGTGGTGGAATTGGTAGACACGCACGCTTGAGGGGCGTGTGACTTACGGTCGTGCGAGTTCGAGTCTCGCCTTCGGCACCAGTTTTTTAAGGCTCTAAGATCTTGATGATTTTAGAGCCTTAAGTTTTTCTGGTTCAAAATTTTCTTTTTTTTATACATATGCCTGATACCAAGATAAAAAAGGCCTAGCCGAATCGGCTAAGCCCTTATAATTATTGGAGCGGAAGACGAGGTTCGAACTCGCGACATTCAGCTTGGGAAGCTGAC
>JAOZLQ010000231.1 GCA_029934755.1 Desulfuromusa sp.
CATTGTGCGTGATTTTTTATGCAATGTCAAGGTGGGGCTCAATTATTCACCAAGGCATTAGGTGTTTTTCAAGGGGAATTGGAAGGGAAGGGGAATTGGGGACAGACCACGGTTGTTTTATCCCTTTCTTTCCTGTTTAAATCGTGATTACGTTTTTCATTATTTAAGAGAAAAAACGCTTTCGTAGTGAGCCTTTTTAATAAGTAAATTCCGGGAACAGTATACTTAGGATTCGCTCAAAAATATATCCTCCCTTTGGCTTTATCTCTCTTAGATCAATAGAGTTACTCTTATATCCGTTCCCACTCAAAGGCGGAGATATTCTTTTTCTCTGAACTGAAATCAATCCCGATCAAATAAATATTTTTACCTTCAATCAAATATTTCTGCTGGTAGTTTTTTTCTTTTATCTGCTGCAGGGCATTACCGTTACCATCAACCTTGAACTCAAGGATATAGATATTGTCCTCCAGCTTGACTGTCAGGTCAATCCTTCCATTACTGGTGACGTCTTCAGCAGTAATGTCCAGTCCGAGGCTAGCCAGATAGGCATAAATGACACTGGAAAAATAGCCTTCATAACAGCTGATGGTGTTTTTGACGTAATTATTGTAGGGAATGGAGGAGAAAAGAGATGATAGCGTTTCCCGCAGGGATGCAACATCGCCATTTTCAAATATTGTGTAGAGCTGATCCTGATAGCGTCCTTTAGCTGTAATCTGATCTGTCAGGAAATCTATCAGGATATCATTGAAGGATAGCTGGACTTCTTTATTGGGGACAGCCAGGAGATATTCGTAACCACCCCGTTTTTTCTCCCTGACTTCGCGGATACTCAAATAGCCGGCCTGAAACAGAATCGGTTCAAGTCTAATGTTTTCAATGTCAAAACTGTCAATCAGGTTGCTATTTACCCAGAGGTCAGCGAGTTGCGGGATGAAAAAGTTTTGTTGTTGGATGATCTTGACCAGAAAGGTAGGTGTACCGGTTGAAAACCAGTAGTTATTAAATTTACATTTGTTTTTAATAAATAATAAAATATCAAAAGGATTGTAAACATTATCGCCAAGAAAATTATAGCCATTATACCATTGCTGCACTTTTTCTATGTCCACGCCTTGCAGGTGTTTTGAAAACACTGTATCCAGGTCATGTTGAGTATAGCCGCAGATTGTTGCATAATCTTCAGCCAAGGTAATATCTATCAGGTTATTTAACCCACTGAAAATCGATACCTTGGCAAACTTACTTACTCCGGTTAAAAAGGCAAATTTGATAAATTCGTCACTGTCCTTGATGGTCGTGTACAGGTCTTTCAGGATTTCCCTTGCCTCTTTGGCCATTTCCACCTGATCGAGATTATCCAGGATGAGTTTATCGTATTCATCAACAAGGATGACAACTTTTTGATGGTACTTTTCAAACGACTTTTCAATTAACTCCTGAAAACATCCGCCAATATCTTCGGTTCGTTCACATGTTACTCCCAGTCGTTTCTGGTTTGATTTTAGAATGTTATAAATGTCTTGCTTCATGTCAGCAACAGTTCTGGCCACACCGGCAAAGCTGAGCTTAATGACAGGATAAGTTGTTTTCCAGTCCCAGCGATCATAAGCTGCCAAGCCGGTAAAGAGTTCCTGATGTCCTTCAAACAGAGATTGCAATGTGGATACAAAAAGACTTTTTCCAAACCGCCTAGGTCGGGACAGGAAATAGTAGATGCCGTTTTCTATCAAGTCCAGGGCCATACCGGTCTTATCCACATACGCATAGTTGTCTTCTTGTATTGTGCGGAATGTCTGGATACCTATGGGGAGCTTTTTCATGGTGATTTGGCTTTGTTATTTGTTTTGCCTGTTACTGTTCTTTTCATAACACGAGAATTTAAAAATGGAAATCTTATGGCGTTGCTTCATCACTTTACTGAATCCGCTGAGTAAATATTTATTCCGTGTGTTTTAATATGCTTGAGTAGATCTTTATTTTGAGTTGATTCCAAATGGATACAATCAAAAAAGTATGGAAATAAAGTTTCCTCCTCCAGATAGTTCTGGATCCGGCTGACCTGCTGTGAAGTTAGATTTTTTCCGATGAATGCACAATCTATATCAGAGCCGGGTTTTGCGTTGCCTAACGCCCTGGATCCAAAAACTATCACCTTTTCAATCTCCGGATAGGAGGAGAATATGGAGATTAGTTGTGCAATGGTCTCCTGTGGTAAATCAATTTGTTTCATGTTCGTTGCATTCCAGAAACCATCGCACCAATTTTTTAATTTCGGGTGAAAAGTCTTGTTTTATCAATCTGTAAGATTCCATGGCAAGGGCTTCATCGTATGTGTGTGCCAGGAGATTTCTTTTACCAAGCATGTCAAGCCAAATTTCTCCTTTAGAAATTATTTGGTGATGGAAAGCTTGCTTGATGACCTCCCTTGGGAATTGGCAGGTAACGCCTTGGGCTTCAAGGTAGTCTTTTAATGTTTTCCATGAAAGTTCAAAGGAGAATTCAAAACTTTGGATAATACCTTGTTGCTCGATATCGCTTGGGTGTGCAATCGCCAGGCCGCGTTCAAGTTGGTTAAATGCCTTGTTGAGATTTTGAAATCTTTGTTGCCAGCGTATTGTTTTTAGTTCATTCATTTTGTTT
>JAOZLQ010000012.1:0-13487 GCA_029934755.1 Desulfuromusa sp.
ATTAGCGGCAAAGATAAACGCTTCAATAAGCTGCCGTAAATTACCCATAACCTAGTAGTTCCTTTTGAGTGGAGATTTTAGCAATTTGGTCATGGGAAACTGCCAACTCCAGCCAAATTTCACTAAATTCATCCATCTGTTCAATAATCACAATATGCATCTTTACTAATTCCAGAGTTGCAATAAAGGTAACAATCAACTCGCTCCGCGAAGATTTTTTGGCAAAAACATCGCTAAAAGAAAGTCGTTTTATATTCAATAACATTTCTGTAATACTATCAATATAGTCGGCAACTGAAAGAGATTCTCGTATAACCTCGTGAAAGATTTCTGGGGGTTTATCCTTTAATAGCTGGAAAAAGGCATCTGCCAACTGATAAAGGCCTATAACGACCTCTTTTTCATCTTTTCCATCATCAATAAAATCGGTGAGCTGATATTGGCTGGTGAAGATATCTCTTTCTAACTGCGGTAATTCCTGAAACAACGCTGCCGCATCTTTATAACGTTGATATTCTAATAATCTTTTCACCAGTTCTGCACGCGGATCCTCATCCTCTTCGCTAATTTCATCACTAACAGGCAATAGCAATCTTGACTTAATATGTACAAGTGATGCTGCCATAAGCAGAAATTCGCCCGCGATATCTAGATCGAGGTGTTGCATCTGTTCAATAATTGTCAAATATTGATCAGTAATCTCAACAATCCGGATATCATAGATATCCATTTCATGACTTTTAATCAAATGGAGCAAAAGATCGAGAGGTCCGGAAAAATTTTCTAAGCTGATTTGAATTGCCATTAATTATCAGGCTCACAAAAGGTCATGAAATGGCTCAGCGCCCAAATAAGAAGCGGATGGCCTGCTCAACCAGCCGGGTTTCATCACCAGCCATAAAAACAACTAAAGTATTAATAATTGGTCCAAGTACAAGCGACCACACATCTGTGAAAAAAACCAAAAACAGAATCAGAACAAAACCAAAAGGCTCCAATTTACTAATTAATGCGGCTTGACGCTCAGGGAGAATACCAGTCAAAATCCGACCACCATCCAATGGTGGTAGTGGAATAAGGTTAAACACCCCCAAAAGAACATTAATATAAAGGCTGAACCCTGCCATCATTTTAACCGGAGTTACAAATTGAACATAGGCCTGTGAATCCCCGAATGAACTCTGATCAAGCATGCCTAAACCCCGTAACAACAGAGCAGACAATATAGCTAACAATAAATTTGTTGTCGGACCCGCCAAAGCAACCCAGATCATATCACGACGAGGTCTACGAAAGTTCCCTGGATTCACCGGGACAGGGCGCGCCCAGCCGAAACCAAAAATAAAGATAGCGATGGTACCAATGGGATCAAGATGCTTAAATGGGTTCATAGTTAAACGACCCAATAAGCGAGCAGTCGGATCACCAAACCGTTCTGCAATATAACCATGCGCCACTTCGTGTAAAATAATTGCTAACAAAGCGGGGACCAGCATAATCGCAATTTTAGAGATAATTGTTTCCATCTATTTCAAAACCCTAGGATAAAAACTATGTACATTGAGTGCAATAAATGCGAAATCAGCAATTTAAAAACTTAATCAGGGGGCACTTTAATCGACATGACTATTTTGGTCAACAAGAGGAAGAAGCGTTGGAATTAGAAAAATGCTTTTTGACTAAAAGAATTTCCTCTTCACGGGTATCTATTTCCAAGTTTAGCCGGGCTTTCAGTAAAAAATCAAAGATATCCTGAAAATATTTTCCAGGTGGAAAACCGAGGGCAATCAGATCTTTACCGTTCAGGATTACTTTCTCTCTGCGCAGATCGGTCATATACAGTGAAATCCATTTGCGCAGATTTTCACTATCACTACGAGCCATTAAATAAAGAATCACTTCTACCGACAAGCCATTGAACCATAAATATATTTCGCTGTTTTTCGGATCAATCTGCTTGTTTCGACGCTGCTTGATCAACTTGAGCAACTGCTTAGCTTTTGGCAATTGTTCAAGTAGCAACACGCGATCTTTTAGCGGCACCCCAAGCCAGTCACCAACTCTGCTAACACCTTTCTCTGATAAATTATCAAAGAGGCAAAACAGATATAACATCCAACGTCGATAGCTTTCACCAGTATAGAGCAAATCAAACCAACTACTGGCCCGTTCGGCAGCAACAAATAAATTAGCTGATTGCTCTCCAAAGTGCAATTTTGGATCAATAAACTTTAACAAATCAAACTGATCAAGACGATTGAGGGCTGCGACAACCCGTGGTTCATCTAAAATTTGCTCTAGTTCATGCAAAATCCGCACACCGGCTATTTTTTTAACCGACCGCAACTGCACTGCACTACGCATTAATCGTTCAGTTTGCCGGCCTATATCAAAACCTAAACGCTGCTCAAAACGAACGGCACGAAATAAACGGGTAGGATCCTCAATAAAGCTCAGGTTATGAAGAGCCCGGATTGATTTATCTTTCAGATCACGTTGACCTCCAAAAAAATCGAGCATTTGCCCAAAATGATTTTGGTTTAATGATATTGTCAACGTGTTGATGGTAAAATCACGACGATAAAGATCATGGCGAATTGATGCATACTCCACCCGTGGCAACGCAGCGGGACGATCATAATACTCGAGCCGAGCCGAAGCGATATCAACTTTGAACCCATCTGGGAATACAATAACTGCTGTGCCAAATTTTTCATGGGTCCTGACCCGGCACTGTGTTGTTTTGGCAAACGCTTCAGCAAATTCGATTCCGTCCCCTTCAACAACAATATCGATATCCAAATTTGGTTGACGCAGTAATAAATCGCGGACAAATCCACCAACCAGATAAATCTGCAGTCCAAGTTGATCCGCAACCGTCCCCAATTGATGCAACAGAAGTCTAACCGATTCAGGCAGTTGCGTATCTATCTGCCGCTGCAGGTTTTTTCGTTTCAGCTGTAATCCACTCCGTTCTGGAATACCCTGAGATTCATCAGCAAATAACTGTCGATCCCCCAGCATATAACGGAGTAAATCTGTCCGGGTCACAACACCAACCAGAATCCCAGCATCGACAACCGGCACACAACGTTGATTGTGTTCAATAATCCCCTGTTGTAATTCGGCCAAAGACCCAGATGATGACACCGTTTGAAAATCTGTATTCATCATCTCACTAACTATCATTTTCAATAATTTGTGGTGTGCCGCTTTTTCAACCACCTGCCGAGTGATGATCCCAACAACCAGCTGCTGATCATTCAAGATCGGGACAGCGTTAAAATTAAAACGTGTCATCAATTCACGAGCATCTTCGACAGTTGAATCAACTGATAGGGTTTTAACCGGTGCCGACATAAGATAACTCGCTTCACAACGAGAACGGATATGTTTATGCAGATTTTTTTCAATCCGATTAAGCAATTGCGCTAACGGCAAATCGCGCACTGTGGCTGAAGCCGCAAAGGCATGTCCACCACCGCCAAATTCCTGAAAAAACTCACCAATATGCATTTCAGACAAGCGAGAACGACCAACCATAAAAATACGATCTTCCATACGCACCGCAACAATCAAAACGTTGAGATTTTCAATCTCCTGAAGTTTATGCACCAGACTCGAGATATCACCGACATAATAATTAATTGATGCTGAAGCGATGGCAACTTCAACGCCGTTGACAATTATTTTTTGGCAAGCTTTCAATAATTCATTAAGCAGATCAACCTGTTCAGACGTCATTTCCCGAACCAGAAAATCTGCAACAGTATTCAGATTTGCACCATGTTGTAACAAAAACGCAGCCGCCTGAAAGTCTTTTGGAGTGGTTCCGGAGAAAAGCAGGTGACCAGTGTCCTCATATAAACCGAGCATCATCATGGTTGCCTCATCCGGCGTTGGCACAATCTCCCGCTCAATAAACAGTTGCGTCATGATAGTCGTTGTTGCACCGACTTCCTGAATGAATTCAACCTGTCCCTGGATTGTATGTTCATCAACCGGATGGTGATCGTAAATATGAATTACCAGATCAGGATTCTTAATAATATCTGCAAATTTACCGATTCTGGAAGAGTTACGGACATCAACCAAAATCAATCGGGTCACTTCATGCAGATCAATATCGCGAATACGCTTAACATCATAAGCATAGAGGGTGCTGTACAGCAAAAAATCACGCAGCCCACGCTCTTGGCCACCGGGAAATACGAGAACCGCATCAGGATAGAGCCGTTTAGCCGCAATCATGGCACCAAGGCCATCAAAATCAGCATTTACGTGAGTTGCGATAACATCCATAGTAAAAGGCTAGAGCTCCAGACTTCCAATCAAATCGTTGATATCAGCAATCCCCTCTTCCTGGCAGAAATCTTCCAGACCCGCAATAATGGTTGCCATAGCATTCGGATCAACAAAATTAGCTGTCCCAACTTGAACGGCTTTGGCTCCGACAATCAAAAATTCAAGTGCGTCCATAGCTCGGGAAATTCCACCAATACCTATGACTGGAACTTGAACTGCCTGAACCACCTGATGCACCAGCCGCACTGCAATCGGTCGAATTGCCGGGCCAGATAATCCACCAATGGTATTTGCCAAACGCGGTCTACGAGTTTTAACGTCAACAGCCATTCCAGTCAGGGTATTGATCAGACTTAAAGCATCCGCACCGGCATCTTCGGTCGCCCTGGCAGTTATCTGGATATCAGTTACATTGGGGGTCAACTTAACAATTAACGGTTTAGTCGTCCGTTTACGGACTAAAGAGACTGCAGCAAAGGCTGCTTTGGGATCGGTACCAAAGATAATCCCACCATGTTTAACATTGGGACAGGAAATATTCATTTCCAGAGCAGCAACCCCCGGGACATCATTTAAACGAGCTGCGACCTCACCATATTCCTCCTGCGTGTTGCCAAAAAAATTAACGATAACCGGTGTATCGAATTGTTCAAGATAAACTATTTTATCCTTGATAAATGCATCCACCCCAACATTCTGCAAACCGATAGCGTTGAGCATACCACTGACTGTTTCACAAATACGTGGTGTATTGTTTCCAGCTTTGGGATTGAGAGACGTCCCTTTCGTAACAACAGCCCCAAGTTGGTTCAAATTAATATAAGGAGCATATTCTTCACCATAGCCAAAAGTTCCAGATGCTGGCATAACTGGATTCTTCAATTTAATCCCAGCTATTTCTACGGCCATTTTCGGCTGCAATATTTTTTCGGTAGGCTTGATCATTTGCAGCCTCCTGCTACGACTGTTGATACTTCAGAATTACCCCAATCAAGATCCTCAGCCGCAAAAACAGGACCACTAGTACAGGTACAAAGGTAACGAGGCTCCACTTCTGTATGTCCAGCGCCCTTGACAACACAACCGAGACAAGCACCGACACCACAAGCCATTAAAGCTTCAAGAGAAACTTGTAGAGGGATGCCACGCTCAAAACAAATTTTCTGTACCGCTTTTATCATTGGCATCGGCCCACAGGCAAAAACCGTCGATTTTGGATATTTATCAAGTTTTCGCTCCAGCACCTGTGTAACCAGTCCTTCATCCCCTAAGCTACCATCTTCGGTTGAGACATAAGTTTCAACACCCAGCCGCTCAAATTCAGTTACGGTAATAATATCATCTCGTGTGCGTCCCCCCATCAACAATCGCACCTTGGATGTTGCCACCATTCTTTCTGCTAACATGTAGAGTGGCACCAACCCAATACCTCCGCCAACCAGAATTTTTTCTTCTTCTGCCACCCCCAAATCAAACCCATTTCCTAAAGGCCCTAACAACTCGACCGGATCACCCTGATGCAATCTCTGCATGATTTCAGTTCCACTACCCACAACTTTATAAATCAGCTCAATAAATTCTTTCGGTGGCATACTGTCACAATCAGCTGGCATAAATCCCACTCGGAAGATTCCAAAAGGTCGCCGTAACAACGGAGGCAATGATCGTTGGACACGGAACATGACAAATTGGCCAGGCTTGGCCAATTTATTGTAGCCGGGGGCTAAAATCTGCATGCGAAAATAGCCTGGCGATATTTCCTGATTTGAGAGAACAACCGTCTTAAGGTTTTTCATTAGGTCTGCTCCTGATATTTATTTTTTTAAAACATCTTAACCATCACAAGTGCGTCTTCTCCGTCCCGATAATATGCATGACGGGTTCCACTCAGTTTAAATCCATAACGTTGATAAAGTGATATAGCAGCCAGATTTCCAGACCGCACTTCAAGCCAGACAGAAGACAGCTCTAATGATGAATAACGCTTAAAAGCCTCCTCCAGCAACTGTGCAGCAATCCCACTACGCCGGAACTTGGGAGATGTCGCCAAATTCAGAATTTGCATTTCACCAATAATTAGCCAATAGCAAATATAACCAGCAATTTCACCATCAACCTCATAAACAAGCACCGACGCAACAGAGTTTTCCAATTCCTGCACAAACTGATGGAATGTCCAGGGATGGGAGTAGCAGTCCTGTTCAATTAATAACAGGACATCCAAATCTGACCGTGATGCTAATCTTATATGGTAATTTTCTATATCCATTCCCATTACTCAGACAATCCGATTTTATGCTAGTATTTATAATTGCCATATCGTAAAAATATTCTGTTAAAATTAACATATTTCCGTAACTCGATACAGTGAAAGATAGATCCCAGGATACAATAAAACCTTAAATTGAAACTATTTATCCAACATTGACAACCCACGTTATGAATGTTGTAATGCCGACCATTTTGCGGTCAAGGAGTCTAAATTGAACGGCCATAAACCTATTACGTATAAAGATGCTGGGGTCGATATAGATGCTGGTAATCACTTTGTCAACTTGATTAAACCATTAGTCAAACAGACTTCCCGCCCAGAAGTTCTCACCGATATCGGTGGGTTTGGCGGCCTTTTTTCACTCAACAGCAGTAAATATAAGCGCCCCACACTGGTTGCTGCAACAGATGGTGTTGGAACTAAATTGAAACTCGCCTTCATGTTGGATAAACATGACACTGTCGGAATTGACCTGGTTGCCATGTGCGTCAATGATATTATCGTCCAGGGGGCAGAACCGTTATTTTTCCTCGATTATCTGGCCACAGCAAAATTATCCCCAGAACAAGCAGTCGAAGTTGTTAAAGGGATTACCGAAGGGTGCATACAAGCAAACTGTGCACTTCTGGGAGGCGAAACGGCTGAAATGCCGGGGATGTATACCGGTGGTGAATATGATTTGGCAGGTTTTTCTGTCGGCGTGGTTGATAATGAAAAAATCATTGATGGTTCCACCATTACAAATGGGGACATCATCATAGGTATTGCCTCCAGTGGACTGCACTCCAACGGCTTCTCACTCGCGCGAAAAGTCTTTCTGGAAACACTGAAGCTGGAGTTAAATTCACAACCCAATGACTTGGACAAGCCCCTCGGAGAAGAGCTACTCACCCCAACCCGGATTTACGTTAAAAGTATTCTCAACCTGATACGCGATTTTGAGCTTAAAGGAATTGCCCATATTACCGGTGGTGGTCTATTAGAAAACATACCCCGCATTCTGCCACAGCACTGCAAGGCTATCATTAAACGGGATAGCTGGGAGAAACCGGTGATTTTTGAAATGCTCCGCCAAGGTGGCCATATTCCTGAAGATGAGATGTATCGAACATTTAATTACGGCATTGGTATGGTTCTGGTTGTATCACCAAATAATGCTGAAGATGTCATCGGACGCTTGGTTGGACTTGGAGAGCGTGCCTATTTAATTGGTGAAATCGCTCAGGCGGATACTTCTTCAGTAGAACTCATCTAAACAAACACGAACAGTTAGCAGGTAAAAATGGGTTCAAAGAATAAGCTTCGCGTGGCAATTCTGGCTTCAGGTGGCGGGACAAATCTACAATCGATTATTGACCAATGCCAGCAAGGTCTTCTGGACGTAGAAATCAGCTTAGTTGTCAGCAATAATCCAGATGCAGGAGCCTTGCAACGAGCAGAACAAGCTGGAATCAACAATATCTGTATCAATCACCGTGAGTTTGACAATCGAGAAGATTTTGATCAGGCTGTCGTTGCCGCGTTGAAGGAAGTTGGCACGGAGCTGGTGGTTCTTGCCGGTTTTATGCGTATAATTTCCGAGGTTTTCCTGCTAGCGTTTCCACAACGGATCATCAATGTCCACCCTGCTCTGTTACCAGCTTTTCCGGGCTTACATGTACAGCAAAAAGCGATTGAATACGGTGCAAAATTTTCAGGATGCACTGTGCATTTGGTCGATAGTGGTGTCGATACTGGTCCTATCATTGCCCAAGCGGTTGTGCCAATATTCACTGATGACTCCGAAGACACTCTTGCAGCACGTATACTGGAGCAAGAACATAAAATTTATCCTCAAGTTATTCAGTGGTTTGCCGAAAGACGGGTAAAAGTTGCAGGACGCCAAGTACAAATTATTAATAGTAAGAATGTTGGATTGGCCCTAATTAATCCTCCCATTTCAACAGTAAAGTAAAAATGCTATGCGCACCATACTCGTCAGTAGTTGCCTCCTCGGCTTACAAACACGTTACGATGGGACCGACAACTACTGTCAGGCGGTTGTTGACTATCTCGAATCTAATCAACTCACCCCAATCCCGGTTTGTCCTGAACAATTAGCTGGGCTATCAACACCCCGAGCCAAATGTTGGTTCAGCCATGGCGATGGGGCGGCCGTCCTTGCCAACAACGGTCAACTTGTCGATGAACATGGACGGAATGTTACTGATATTTTCCTCCATGGAGCACAAGAATGTTTTAAAATTGCCGAGATGACCCATTGCAAACAAGCAATTTTACAACAGCGTAGCCCATCATGTGGATCCAAAAATATCTATCTAAACGAAATACTGATTGAAGGGGTGGGTGTCACGACTGCATTACTCAATCAAAAGGGGATAAAAGTTTTCAGTAATGACGCTTTACCAACTCAAAAAACCTGAAAATATTTGCATCCATGAACAATATATGCTAGTAATGCGCGTTCGAAACATTCAGGAGGAATGACAAAATGTCTAAACAATGTGAAATCTGCGGAAAAAAACCCGTAACCGGAAATAATGTCAGTCACGCACACAATAAAACCCGCACTGTGTGGAATCCAAATTTACAGAAAATTCGTGCCATCCAAAATGGTTCGGTTAAAACGATAAAGGTTTGTACCCGTTGTATCCGCTCAGGAAAAGTACAAAAAGTCGTTTAAGTTAGGTTTCACAAAAAAATTAAACAAAAAGGGATGGTCATAATGACCATCCCTTTTTGTCGTTACAATTCAAATTACAAACTATCCTAGATAAGCAACAGCATCAATCTCAACCAATGCCCCTTTGGGGAGTGCTGCTACCTGAACTGTAGCTCTTGCTGGAGCAACCTCACCACAAAAACCAGCATATATATCATTAACAATTGTGAAATCTCCCAAATCCGTCAGATAGATTGTCGTTTTCACAACAGAATTGAAATCAATATTAGCTTCCTTTAGAACATGCAGCAAATTATTGAGTGATTGCTTTGTTTGTTCCTTAATACCACCCACCACCAATTCGCCAGTTCCGGGAACCAATGGCACCTGCCCCGAACAATAGAGAAAATCCCCAGCCATTATTGCTTGAGAATAAGGACCAATCGCTGCTGGAGCTTTTGCTGTTTCAACTTTAGTCAAAACCATAAATACTTCTCCTTTAATAGTTATCCAAATAAAATAGTCATTTTAGGCACTTGCAAAACCCTTCAACTTCGAGTAACCGTCATTCCCGCGCAAGCGGGAATCCAGAGATTTGCTGAGTTCGTCAAAAAACTGGATCCCCGTTTTCACGAGGATGACGACTTTTACAAGAGGCTCATTTGTTAATTTTTAATTCGTTCAACCCGTAGTACCCCCTTAACCTTCTTTATCTCACGAATCACACGATTCAGATGTTCAAGATTTTCGACATCAATCTCAAACAAATTGGTCCCTTTCTTATCTCCACGGGTATGAACACTAGCACTGAAAATATTTGCATCAGCATTGGAAATTGCCCCCGAAATACCAACCAACATCCCCTTTTGGTCAGAACAAGTGACTTGAATTTTAACTGGTCGCGTCGTCTTGCGCTGCATATCCCATTCGATATCGACCCTGCGCTCAGGATCGCTAGCCAAAACCTGAGCACAATTCTTTGCGTGAACAGTTAATCCTCGACCACGGGTGATAAAACCAGTAACCGGCTCTCCAGGGAGAGGATTACAACAATTAGCAAAACGCACCATCACATTGTCAATACCACCAATCAAAATAGCACTTTGTGGTTTGCGACGAGCAAATTTTTCCAGGACTTTTCCTAGAGGCCCAGTTTTCCTTTGCTGCTTTTTTTGATCCTCTTTAGGCAATGCATGAGAGACAACCTGACCAACCGAAAGTTTTCCATAGCCAATTGCAGCAAAAACATCTTCTGTTGATTTAAATCCGAGTTCACTAACCGCTTGAGAGAAACCAGCCAGTGACATTGTTCTTTTTAAACTATACTGGTGTTTTCTCAATTCTTTTTCTAACAGTTCACGACCGATTTCAATGCTTTTCTCACGTTGTTCTGCTTTAACCCAGTGCCTAATTTTGTTACGTGCCTTAGACGTTTTTACGAAAGAGAGCCAGTCCTTACTTGGTGTCTGATGTGCTGATGTCAATACATCAACAATATCCCCATTCTTAAGTTGAGTCTTTAACGGACAAAGTTTGCCATTAATGCGTGCACCAACACATTGTCTACCAACATCCGTATGCACAGCATAGGCAAAATCAATAGGACATGAACCTTGCGGCAATTCTTTAACATCACCATTTGGCGTAAAAACATAAACCTCTTCCGGAAAGAGATCAATAAAAGAGGTATCCGAAGCATTCCATTCAGTGCTGACATCGCGTTGCCACTCCAACACTTGACGAAGCCAGTTGAAACGTTGATCATCACGACCTGTGACCGAAACAGCCCCGCCTTCTTTATATTTCCAATGTGCGGCAACACCTTCTTCAGCAACCCGGTGCATCTCACGAGTTCGAATTTGAACTTCCATTCGCTCAACATACGGACCGATCACAGTCGTATGCAAAGATTGGTACATATTGGTTTTCGGCATGGCGATATAATCTTTAAACCGTCCAGGAATCGGTTTCCAGGTTGCGTGGATTAATCCTAAAACCTCGTAACACTCCCGCACAGAGTCAACCAAGATCCGAAATGCTGTCAGGTCATAAATTTCATCCAGACCAACACCAGTACGTTCCATTTTACGATAAACAGAATAAAAGTGTTTAAATCGTCCAGTGACTTCACCGGAGAGATTATTCTGCTTTAACAAAGCACAGATCTGCTCACGAACCTTGGTAACATATTCCCCCCGCTCCTCCTTATGTGCTGTTATCCGCTGAGCAAGCGCAGCATATTTTTCCGGCTCAAGAATCTGTAAAGATAAATCTTCCAATTCACCTTTAAGCCAACTTATTCCTAAACGATTTGCAAGAGGGGCGTATATTTCCAGTGTTTCACGGGAATAAGCTGCCTGTTCCTGCACCGTACGGTGGCTAATGCTTCGCATATCGCTCAAACGGACAGCTAGATAAACGAGAATTACCCGCAAATCACGAGCCATAGCAACAAACATTTTGCGAAAACTCTCAACCTGTTGTTGGTTACTTTGGCGATAAGGGATGTTGCTGATTTTATTACCAGTCTCAATCAAAGTAATGATCTCTTGACCAAATTCAACAACCAACTCATCTCTGGACACTAAGTCAGATTGCAGGGAATTGTGCAGGATACCGACAATCAGAGTTGTTTCATCAACTTTTAAACGAGCAAGAATAGATGCGACTTCAAGGGAATGTTGAAGATATTCACGACCATCCACCATCTTCTGGCCATGGTGTGCACGAGTACAAAACTCACAGGCTCGGATCAGAAGATCCTGGTCTACCTGAGAATAATAACTCTGCAGTTGTTTAAAAATATCTTCTATTGTGATCATAAACGTGTCCACCGGATAAGCAATATCCAGCCCAACGCTCTGAAGGGTCACGCAGAGAAATCCCCCTGCCACTGTCGTCTGCTAGTGGAAGGGGGGAAATCATTAGCTTTTTTTTGTTGGAATATCAAACTCTATCTTATTTGCAGCAATTTCACGCAATGCTACTACAATTTTTTTATTACCCGACTTGTTCTCAATCAGAGGCTCTGCCCCTTTGTACAACTGCTTTGCTCGCTTTGACGCTACCATCGCCAACAAAAAACGGTTAGGAATAACATCAAGACAATCTTCTACGGTTACACGTGCCATCTATTTATCTCCCTTGACAGTAAAATTTTCCAACAGATGCGTAGTACGATCACTGCGACAACGCTCTGCAGTAACAATTGCTATCAATCTCTCTCTAGCAGACTTAAAATCATCGTTTAACACCAAATAGTCGTACCAAAATGCTTGAGAAATTTCTTGTTCAGCATTTTTCATGCGACGAAATATCACTTCTTCAGTATCCGTTCCACGATCACGCAGACGTTTTTCCAATTCGGCATAGTTGGGTGGCAAAATAAAAATAAACACACCCTGTTGGTAATTCTGCTTGATCTGTGCTGCCCCCTGGCAATCAATATCCAACAGCAGATCAATTCCCCCGACAGCTGCATCTTTTAAAGTTTGTGGCGACGTTCCATACAAATGACCATGCACCTCAGCCCATTCAGCCAGCTGTTGTTGCTCTATCATTTTCTGGAAAGATTCTGGGTTGGTAAAATGGTAATCAACCCCGTCCAGTTCACCTTCACGTTTCTGCCGAGTTGTAAACGATATAGACTGACGCAAATCAGAGAAACTGTCAATCAATTCTCGACAAAGAGAGGTTTTTCCTGCACCCGACGGCGCAGAGACAATAAACAAAATCCCCTCGTTCACATTATTATTCAATATTCTGTACCTGTTCGCGTATTTTTTCCAATTCAGCTTTCAACGCCACTACATGTTTTGTCAAAGTAGCATCATTAGACTTTGAACCCATCGTGTTGGCTTCACGATTCAACTCCTGGACCAAAAAATCCAGTTGCCGGCCAACCGGCTCTTGCTGTTGTAACAAGTCACGGAATTGATCAAGATGACTATTCAAGCGGGTAATTTCTTCGCTGATATCACAGCGATCAGCAAAGATCGCGATTTCTTGGGCAACGCGCTGTGGATCGCCACCATTTTCCAGCAAACGGGCAAGTCGATCCTGCAATTTCTGTTGCCATTCAAGCGGAACTGAGGCAGCAGATTGCTCGATCACCTCAAGAGATTGAGATAATAAAGTTAATCTACCTTCCATATCAACCTGCGTTGCAGCCCCTTCTTTTTGCCGCATTTCCTGTATTGAAATCAATGCATTATTGATCGCCTGTGAAAGACAATATTTCAAATCATA
>JAOZLQ010000012.1:13497-24832 GCA_029934755.1 Desulfuromusa sp.
ATCCTGAGCAAATTCACCGTCCTTCAAAACAAGAACATCCTTCTGTGCCGCAAGGAACTCCAAACTGATTTCACCTGTCAGGCCACTCACTCGTTGTAAATCATTAAAAGCTTCAATATAAGCACTTGCAACCTGTTCATCGACAACCGGCCTGTTAGTAAGTTGTGCTGTATGTTCCTGGCTGATAAATAAATCTATTTTGCCCCGTTTTAATACCGTTAATACCTGCTTTTTCATTTCACTTTCAAGGGGAGCCAATAAGCGTGGCGATTTAATATTTACATCACCATAACGGTGATTAACTGCTTTAATTTCGACGGAAAAGGACAAGCCATTAACCTGTGCTTGTCCGCGGCCGTAACCAGTCATACTTTTGATCATAAATCCTTACTCCTGTTTTCATGACAATTCACAAACTAACTCAAATATCTACTTACTGATGCATTGCTGTCGCTGGGTGCGGAATAACTTTCGCAAGGGGCTTATTCTCCGCTGGCACATACTCCGGGACCAACAGCAACAATTTCTCCCGCACCCCATTAAGATCTAAAGCTTTAGCATCAGCCACAAGAGCATCCAAACAACTGACTAATTCTTCATGTGGCGGGGTAACCGACTGTGCTATACAGATTTGTTTATGTGGGGTTGGTAAGACACCTTCATCATCAAGCAATAGTTCTTCGTACAACTTTTCACCCGGCCGCAGACCAGTATAGACAATTTCAATATCATCATGGGGCTGCAATCCAGAGAGCCGGATCAATTCTTCTGCAAGGGTTTGTATCTTAACTGCCTCCCCCATGTCAAACAAGTATATCTCGCCGCCATACCCCATACTGCCAGCCTGTAAAACCAACTGCGTAGCCTCAGGAATTGTCATAAAAAATCGGGTCACTTCAGGGTGAGTAACGGTCACAGGACCACCCTTTGCAATTTGTTCCTTAAACGTTGGGATCACACTGCCATTACTACCAAGCACATTTCCAAAACGTGTCGTAACAAAACTGGTCTGACTGGTTTTATTCAGTGATTGTACATAGAGTTCAGCAATTCGTTTAGTCGATCCCATTACGTTAGCCGGGCGGACAGCCTTGTCAGTGGAAACCATGACAAATTTTTCGACACCAAAATTATCTGCAGCATCAGCCAGCAGTCGAGTCCCCTGAATATTATTATTCACGGCTTCAGCCGGATTTCTTTCCATCATCGGGACATGTTTATAGGCTGCTGCATGAAACACGACTTGCGGCATCTGCTCGTCAAAGATGACATTGACCCGAGATCGGTTGCGTACATCACCGATAATTGGAACAAGTGACAGCTGCGAAAAGCTTTGCGAAAGTTCTTGCTCTATCAAGAAAAGTGGGGTTTCCGCATTTTCGAACAAAATCAACTTCTGCGGATTGAAGCGAGCAACCTGACGACAGATTTCACTGCCGATACTCCCCCCTGCCCCCGTGACCAATACTCTCTTCCCCTGGAGATAGTGACTGATCTGAACTTCATCCAGAGAGATCGGGTCACGGCCAAGCAGATCATTCAGATCCACATCCCGAACTTGCTGAATCGAGACTCGACCATCAATCAAATCTCCAACTCCCGGCAATATTTTGAACCTGACAGCACTCTCTCGACAACGTTCTACGATCGCCTTGATCTGTTTTCCAGTTGCCGAAGGAATTGCAATAATAATTTCATCAATACCACGTTCATTGACAATTCGGTTCAAGTCAATTTGTGTCCCTAGCACCTTCAAACCCTGAAACGTTGCCTTTTTCTTAACAGTATCATCATCAACAAAACCAACCAGATCGAGATCCAGTAATCCATTTGAGCGAATTTCTCGGGCAATCAACTGCCCGGCATCTCCAGCACCAACTAGTAAAACTCGGGTTTTTCGAAGTGCCGTTCCTTGCTGAACGGGTCGATATGACTCGCGATAAATGCGCGTAACAAAACGGATACCACCAACAGCCAAAAAACAAAAAATCCCATCCAATACCAAAACAGAACGAGGAATTTGATCTAAACGATAGACAAGGACAGCGTAAACAATAAAAATGATTGAACCCAAGATATTAGCTTTGACTATCTGAATCAGATCCGGCAACGAAACATAACGCCACCACCCCCTGAAGCAGCCAAATTGCCAAAAAGCGGTAAGTTTGATGACGAGAACAGCAGGAATCAAAACCCCAATTCTTGTCCAATATCCTGGAGGAATCGAAAAATCAAAACGGACAGCATAGGCAAACAGAAGAGAAGCGACAATAATCAGACTTGTCATCAGAAAAGTGACGTACAAACGATGACGATATAAGTATTCTCTCATATGACCCCCACCTACTGAACCTCATTTATACACAGACTAAAGATATAGCCAAGAATTGAACCTTACTGCTCAATTCTACATTATTTCGACCTGCCGGTACTAATTAAAACAATAATCCTAATCAATCTAAGAAATTTAATTCTGGTTCTTCATCAAGTAGTTGATATTTCTTGCATAATCTGAAAAAAAGTTGCACTCCTTGCAAGTGCTCTTCATCCAAACGATAATCTATAGTCTGCCAATAATCGACAATAGTTTGCGCGGCTAATCCAACGTCTTCTGCGATAATCGTCGCAAGGGGATATGGCTCTTTAAGTAACTGTTCACGAGATAAGAGCAACTGCTGACCTAAATCTGCTAACGCAATGGGGAATTTATGCAGAGAACTTAGATCAATCATCCAGAGAGCAAATACAAATGGAAGTCCAGTATATTGGTACCATATTTCCCCTAGATCAAAAACTTTCATCCCTGATGGTAACTGACTTGCTAATTGTAATGCTCTATCCCCAATTAATAAAGCCGGTTTTTTTTGTTTAATTAACGTTTCAATCGGTACATTTGGAACGACATCTGTCACATTCTCAAGATGATAAAACTCGCGGAAAATAATCCGTAAAAGATTGACTGATGTTGCCGATTCACCAGTTATTGCAATTTGCCTATCCGACAACTCCATCAACTCAACTGGCGAAAAAAGGAGAACACTTTTGACCTTACCAATTGATGAAATTGAATGACCGGGCAGGAGCAGGTAATTCCGCCAGTTTCTAGCATATTCAAAAGAAGATGAAGGGCTGACATCCAGCTGCCCCTGTTGCAGCCTCAGGTTTAGTTCAGATGGAACTCCCGTCACAAACTGGCCACAGAAACCATTTTTTTTCAGATGATGAAAAAAAGGAATGCAATTTAAATAGGGGATATATCCCAATGTGAGTTCAGATGATAGTTTCATAGATAAGAGTTTTACCCCTCAAAAACAACAACAGACGGGAGTCATCCCGTCTGTTGTTGTATAGCTTTACACAAAGAGTTTTTTAAATTTTAGATCGCTCTAAAAAGTTAGTATCAAAATTACCCTCAATAAAATCTTTATTTTCCATCATCTTTTGATGAAACGGAATCGTCGTTTTGATCCCTTCAATGACATATTCGTCAAGTGCACATGCCATCCGCTTAATTGCCTCATCCCGAGTTTCTGCATGAACTATAAGCTTACCAATCATCGAGTCATAGTGAGGCAGAACAGTATACTGATCATACACAGCACTTTCGACCCGGACTCCCATTCCTCCGGGGGTATGATAACCTTGAATTTTTCCCGGGAACGGAGTAAATTTTTCAGGATCTTCAGCGTTTATTCGGCACTCAATAGCATGTCCGCTGATCGTTATATCTTCCTGCTGATATTTCAATGGTAATCCGGCAGCAGAATTAATCTGCTCTTTGACAATATCCACACCAGTAACCATCTCAGTAACTGGATGCTCAACCTGCACCCGGGTATTCATCTCCATAAAATAGAAACGACCATCGGTATCCAGCAGGTACTCAACTGTCCCGGCACTGGAATAATTGACGGCTTTAGCAGCATCAACAGCACAGGCACCCATTTGTTCCCGTAATTCAGGGGTTAAAACCGGACATGGAGCTTCTTCAATCAGTTTTTGGTGACGTCGTTGTATAGAACAATCACGTTCCCCCAAGTGGATAACATGACCATGTTTATCACCCAGAATTTGAATTTCTACATGACGTGGATGTTCACAAAATTTTTCGATATAAACATCAGCCTTACCAAATCCAGCCTGAGCTTCAGTACGAGCGGTCGCCAAAGCGGTCGCCAGTGCAGCAGGTGAATGGACTATTTTCATTCCACGACCACCTCCACCGGCAGAAGCCTTGATAATGACCGGGTAGCCGATATCTTTCGCAATCCCTTGTGCCTCTTCTGCAGATTCAATACTTTTATTGGTCCCGGGTAAGATGGGGACACCTGCATCGGTGACAGTCTGACGAGCACTAATTTTATCACCCATCTGCCTCATATTATCAGCTGTAGGACCAATAAAAGTAATACCACATTGTTCACAGATTTCTGCAAATTCAGCATTTTCTGAGAGAAAACCATAACCAGGGTGAATGGCATCAGCATCAGCAATTTCAGCCGCGCTGATAATTGCCTTCATATTGAGATAACTATCGGCACTAGCAGCCGGGCCAATGCAGACACTCTCATCCGCCAGGCTGACATGAAGGGCATCATAATCAACATCTGAATGGACTGCGACCGTCTTGATCCCCATCTCTTTACAGGCACGGATAATCCGCAGGGCTATTTCGCCGCGATTTGCTATGAGAATTTTATGAAACATTTTTATGACTCCTGAATAAGCAATCTTGTATCGTGGGATAGAATCCGGAAATGGACTAATAGTCCCGGTGCTTCAGTTCCCCTATAGATCAAATCCGCTCAACAAGGAAGAGAGTTTCGCCAAACTCAACGGGTGTAGCATCGTCTTTGACTATCTCAATAATCTTACATTTGAATTCCGCCTCAATTTCGTTAAACAACTTCATTGCTTCAACCAAACACAGGGTTTGCCCCGCTTCTACAATATCTCCAACCTCAACAAAGAAAGCTGCATCAGGAGATGGCTTACGGTAAATTGTACCCACCATCGGAGATGGAACGATATCGTATCTTTCATCTATTGCCGGGACATCGGCAGCACTGGCAGAAGGGACCGATGGCGCTATCGGAGAGACTGCCATAGTCGCAGCAACTGGAGCTACCGGAGCAGCAACCTGGATAAATTCTTTTTCCGATCCCCGCTTGATATGAATACTTTCTTCCTGATTTTCCAAATTGAATTCAGTAATATCTGTATCAGTTATTAGTTTGATCAAACTTTTTAGATCTTTCAGTTCCATGATTTTTCCTCCTGAAAAACTTTTATAAACTTAATTGCTTAAATTGTTTTGGAATTGAAGTCAGTGCCTCAAAACCATCTGTGGTCACAACAATGGTATCCTCAATCCTTACACCGCCAGTACCCGGGATATATATTCCAGGTTCAACAGTAATCACCATTCCCTCAGCTAATTTCTGATCAGAGCGATCCGAAACAGCAGGATATTCATGGATTTCTAATCCTACACCATGCCCCAAACTATGACCAAAGTATTCACCATAACCCTTAGACATAATAAAATCACGGGCAACAGCATCCAGATCACAGATTGGCATTCCCGGTTTAACCACCGCAAGTGCTGAATCATGAGCTTCTAACACAATATCAAAAATTTGTCGAAGTTTTCTATCAACTTCACCAATTGCTAAAGTTACAGTCTCATCCGAGTGGTATCCATTGACTATGGTACCAAAATCAATGGTGAGTAATTCCCCCTCTAGGATCTTTTTACCACTGGCAACACCATGCGGCAATGCACCACGTAATCCAGATGCAACAATAAAATCGAAAGCATTTGCTTCTCCCCCAAGACGTTTTAAAGCAAATTCAAGCTCAAGAGCTATTTCACGTTCAGTGACTCCAGGTCGAATCATTGGTAAAATGAGATCAAAGGCTTGATGGTTCAAGTCAGCTGCAGCTTTGAGAGAAACCAGTTGATCCCCAGACTTAACCCCACGAAGTGGTTGCAACTGATGGTGGAGAGAACACCAAGTAAGTGTATCATCCACGATTGCAGTCAAGTCTTCAAGAAGTGCGACACTCACAACATCGGCATCGAATCCAACCCGCATACTCCCATCTGAAGAGAGTTCATCTGCGACAGCTTTTAATTTATTATTGTAACAATGGACACGAGCAGAACTAACTTGCGTCTGGGCCTGTGCAAAATAACGTGAATCAGTAAAAAAAACAGATTCATTGGCTGTAACAAGCAATACGCCATCTGTGCCAGTAAATCCACATAGATAACGTATATTGGGTAATCCAAAAATTAGTAGTGCATCGAGCTTTTCAGAGATCAATAAATTCTGAAGAAACTGGTTATTTTGTTCAATCACACTCCCCCCGGTTTATTAAAAAATCAGATAAAGCACGTAATGCCAAACCATATCCAGCTGCACCAAAACCAACAATCTGACCAACAGCAATCGGAGCAATAAAAGAGTGTTGACGGAACTCCTCACGCGCATGAATATTTGACAGGTGAACCTCAACGGTTGGCAGATCTACACCACTAATGGCATCACGTAATGCAATACTTGTATGAGTATACCCACCAGGATTAATTATAATTCCAGAAAATTTCTCCAGTTTAGCTCGCTGTATCTGATCAATCAAATCTCCCTCATGATTGGATTGATAGGCTTCTACTTCAAACCCAAGAGCTGCGGCTTCTTCCATCAACTCCTGCATAATTTGACTGAGGGTCGTATGACCGTAAACATCCGGCTCACGAGTTCCCAATAAATTCAAATTTGGGCCGTTCAAAACCATGAATTTCATAGTTTCAGGCCAATAACAATCTGAGTGCAGCAGCTTCACGCATCAACAGGTAACGCCCCTGCCCATAATTACCATCACGTTTAACCATAAGAGCAACAAAATATTCATCTGTTAAAGCATGGATTATCACATAATAATGCTCAGTCTTAATTGACACTTCTTGCAAAATACCAACACTTAATACATCAGTAGCATTGCGAATTTCTTTGGTAACATTGGAATATTCAATACCGACAAGGTTTAAATCAAGGGTATTATCCTCAACACTGAATTGCTCAATACCGATCCCATCATAACCCATAAGAACAGCACCAGCCCCACCAGAGCAACCCACAACAATTTTTTCAAGTATTTCTTTAAACATTATCTCTCCTTTGCTGAATATTCGAGAGCCAACGATTCAAGATATCTGCAACAGAATCAGTAACAAGGTCTTCAGTGTCAAGCTCTTTCAGTTGCTCGATATTACTACTATCAGTCTCAACGGTATCCACAAAGGCTACCGATTGATCTTTATCTCCATTTAGTTGTTCATTATTAGATTCAGATACAACATCGCGCTTTTTTGCAACCAATTGACTCTCAATGTCCTTAACTCTGCGACGCAGGGTGAGATCATCAGGATTCTGAGATGAGAGTCGTTGAAAAAGGTCCAAAGCCTTTTCGGGTAGACCTTGTGCCAAATACAAATCAGCCAATGTTGATGAAACAAGTTTAGAGGAATTAACCACCTGCTCCTCAGTTTTATCATCTACTGCAACTAACGGCTCATCAGTACTCTCCAACTGGTCTGGCAAAGAAAGTAGTAACTTATTAATAACAGGGTCGGCAGGACTCAAATGTCGCGCATTAAGTAGTAATTCACGGGCACCAGCCACATCACCCAACAGAATTTGAACTCTGGCATAACCGACAAGAGCCGCTAGACTTTCTGAATCAAATTCAAGAGCCCTCTCAAAAGCAGCAACCGAACCATCAAAATTCTCCAACTGACACAAAATCCGAGCTAATACAATGTACGCTGGACTAAAATCAGGATGAAGATCAAGCCCCTTAGAAATTATCTGGCGAGCATCCTCAAACATTCCCATTTTACGGTAGATTTCAGCCAAAGATACAAATATTGTCGAACTCGGATCTTTAACCAGAATCTCAGTATAAGCCGCGATTTTACCTAGAAGTAAGCTCTGTTGATTTTTATCAGTCATATTTCTCTCATAAATTTAAAGGACAGATGAAAAAACTGACGAAATATTATCTGTTTTTTGCAAAAAAACCTCACCAATACCTCTATTTAGAACCAAGGTGAGAGTTCCCTGTTTAACTTTCTTGTCCCTCTGCATTGATGCGACATAAGCACTCAGAGGAAAATCTGGAGGGGCTATTGGCAATTCAAGATTTTTCAATAACTGAGTTAATCGATCTACATCCTGTTGCGTACAGAATCCTTGTTTAAGTGATATTTTTGCAGCAACAACCATCCCAACTGAAACAGCTTCACCATGTTTCCACTCACCATAACCAGACAAATTTTCAATCGCATGGCCAAAGGTATGCCCATAATTCAGAAAAGCACGGACAGAACCTTCCTTTTCATCAGTCACAACAATTTCAGACTTTATCTGGCAGGCTCTTTTAATTGCATGTGCAAGAGCTTTGACGTCTCTATTCCTTAATTGGACAACATTTTTTTCCAGCCAACAGAAAAAATCATAATCGCAAATAACTCCATATTTAATCACTTCAGCAAGACCTGCAGATACTTCTCTTGGCTCTAAAGTGTGTAATAGTGAGATATCGATAAGAACCATTTCGGGCTGGTAAAATGCCCCTATCAGATTCTTGCCCAGCGAATGGTTAACTGCTGTTTTACCACCGACAGAGCTATCCACTTGCGCTAATAGCGTAGTCGGTATCTGAACATAGGGAATACCACGTAAAAAAGTTGCAGCAGCAAACCCTGCTATATCGCCGACAACGCCGCCACCTAGAGTAATTAAACCACAACCACGATCAAAGCTGTTCTCAATTAAGAAATCGTAAATAGATTGGAGAGTTTTCTGGGATTTGAATTCCTCCCCATCAGGGATTGTAAACATTAAAGGAGAAAAACCAGAAGTTTTAAGTGAGTCCAGGACAGCCCGGCCATAAAGGTTATCAACTTTTGGATTTGATATGACTGCAATTCGTTGCGGAAAACTTAAAGCAGAAAGTTCTTTCCCTAAACCAGAAAGGATACCGCTCCCAATCAATATGGAATAACTTCTATCCGCAAGGGGAACATTAATTTTTTCCATTATTTCTGGCCTGTTGAAAAAAAAAGGGCAGGTTACCCTGCCCTTTCAAATATTTAACATCCGAACTTTAGTTATCTGTCATAATCCGCGGTGTGATAAATATTAAAAGCTCATCCTTAACTGACTGTTTCTTCTGAGATTTAAAAAGGTTACCAAGAATTGGTATACCCATTAACCCAGGAATACCATCCTCAGACTCCTGAATACTTTCGACGTAGATACCCCCAATAACAGTCGTTTCGCCATCACGAATCAAGACTTTAGTTTCTGCCTTCTTGGTATCAATACTAGGTGCACTTGCACCGGCTGTAAGTGAAGGAGAATCGTTAGTAGCAAGGACTTCCAGGATGATAGAACCATCAGGGTTAATTACTGGTGTTACTTCAAGTTTCAATTCAGCACTAATAAATTCAGTTTTGGGACCATCAGCACCGGAGGTTTGATATGGAATCGTGGTTCCCTGACTGATCGTTGCTGTTTCGCCATTCAGAGTCGTCACGCGTGGAGTAGAAATCACTTTTCCCTTACCATCAGCTTGAAGTGCCTGTAATTGTAAATCCAAAACAACATCATCAATAAGAGCACGACCAATTTGCATCTGTGAAGAAATTCCAGCTGCGGGGATAAGAGGACCAACTGACCCTTCAGTAATGTCAACAAGAAAGTTTCCACCGGCACTTGTAAGTGACTGAAAGGAACGAGTATCGCCAGATCCATTATCCACATCAGCACCAAACATTCCCCAATGGACTCCAAGTTCTCGCGAGTAGTTTGAATTAACTTGAACAATCCTTGCTTCTATCATGACCTGCCGTTCCGGGGTATCCAGAATTGCGATCAGTTCTTTAGCTTTTTCAATCCGCTGAGGAACATCGGTAATAATCAGTAATTTATTACGGCTATCTTCAGTAATATTTCCACGATCACTAAGTATATCCTTAGCGGGTCCAGCAACACTCCCTAAGTCTGCATAACTGACAGTAACAACCTCGGTCACCAACGGCTCCAGCTTTTCCTGTGAGTGAACAGCTGACAGTTCAGCCTCTTTCATTGAACGGATCTTCTCTTTCGGCAGGACTCGAACAACATTTCCTTCCTGCACCATTCCAAGTCCCGTCACATCCAGAATCAATTCCAAAGCCTGATCCCAAGGCACATCAATCAAACGTAGCGTTACATTGCCTTTAACTTCATCAGAAGCGATAATGTTGAGATCACTGATCTCTGCAATCAATCGCAAGATATCGCGTACCTCAGCATTATCAAAAACCAGGGATGTTTTCTCACCTGTATAATTATTTTCCTGTGATCCGAGCTGCTCAATAACTGGAACAGCTAACTGACCAGCCATTGATGGTGGAGCAAAAGAAGAAGATGATGCTGGCGCAGATGCAACAACCGCTGCACTCTGAGCAGAAACTGGCATAGTTCCCGTAGTAGCGGGCGCGGCCTGTGCGTAGCGACCATCAGTAACAGCAAGCACATAACCGCCTGCATTCTCTTGCAAACGATATGGAACATCACCTTTTAAGGTCACAACAAAACGAACTTCAGGTTGGCCAGATTCGTTCACCAAATACGGAGTTGCTGAATGGATTGCACTAGGAAACGCCAAGGTATCAAAGACTCTGCGTAATGAGCGAGGCAGGGTTGTATTCTTCAAAGAAAACTGAATTTTGTTACCATTGAGAGTGGGATTGGTAACGCCAGCATTGCCATTTAAATTGATATAAATCTTAGACTGGCCATCCTCTGAAGCAAAATCGATTGCAGTTATTTTTGCACTTCCTACCGTCGCAGGTTCAGCAAGTGCATTTGCAACCGCATCCTGTGAGTGCTCCCAAGTTACAACAACCTGGTCATTGTCAGTATTGACCTTAAATGTTGGGAACACTGAACCCGTAACATCAAAGACAAAGCGGGTTTTATTATCCAAAGGCCCAATGCGCAGCAATTTAAAGCCATCACTCAACTGGAACTCATCATTGTGTTGACCTGGCAGGACACCATATAAATCAACAACAAGCCTTTTGGGAGAATCAAGGGTGAAATACCGAACCTGTTCAATCCCCATGGTTGCAGCCAATTGCACTTTTTTCTCAACAACTGACACCACTGATAGTGATTCAGCAGCACAAATTGGCGAGACCAGAGCAACCGACAAAAACATCAACAACGTACTGAGGAGCACAACGCTTCTTCTCATATCATTCCCCTAAAAGTCATTC